>CAZXTW010000172.1:0-9965 GCA_964643525.1 uncultured Roseivirgaceae bacterium | reverse complement strand
ACTACTACCTGAGCACATTTATCCCAGGGACAACCCACGCCCAACAACTCAGTATACAAGGCAAGCATTTCTTTTGTATGCCCAAAAATAGCTTTTGCATCCGCTTCATACACTGGCTCTACATAGTAACTAAGCGGTAACGGCTCAATACTTCCACCCGGGTACCATTCATCATGTACTACCGCATACCTGCCAACAGCCAACATAAACAAATAAGGGGCATGTGGCTGATCCCTCTTCCAATAATCGGTTTTTGTGCCGTCACCGTTATGCTTAGTATAAATTAAAAGCCCGTTTGATAGTGTGGTATAGGCAGTATCAACAGTAATAAAAAGCTCTTGTGTGGTTCGCTCACCTGGTTGGTCTATTGTTGGGAACCACCGAGAGTTATTATTGGTTTGCCCTTGCGTCCATACCTGTGTTGGCTTTTGTGGGTCCAGTCCTTCTGCATCAATAAAAAAAAGGCCTTGCCTTGAAGTTATGGCCTGCCCTCCACTTGCTTCTACATTAGACAGGGTGCTGTAGGCTATACGAATTCTTAAAGTTTGATTGCGGTCATAGGTTTCACTCAAAGTCACATCAATCGTGTTCCCATCGTATTGAAAAGGTAGGGTATCTAGCCTACCCTGCCCAAAAGCAAGTAAATAGTCAATCTGTAAGTTTTTTGCATCCAGGCTTAGGGTTTGCCCACCAGTAAATACAGGCTTTAACCAAAGTTCAGCAATACCCACCAGCCGTTTTCCTGGTATATCAAGATAAACATCAAGCTTTGTGTGCATCAAGTCAAAGGTTCTTCTGTTACCTGTCTGATAGCTACTACGGCGTACTGCCATTGGTGCTTCGCCAGTCAAATTGCCTCCATCAGAAAGCACTGCGTTATACCCGTTACCCTGAATCTGTTGTGGCCCAACACAGCCATTCAATAGAGATAATAAAGCTACTAAGGTAAAAATGACCTTCCAAACTGGCCAAAGCACACATTTTTGTTCTTGTATCATTATCTTCGCAAACAATTCAAACTTCATTCTCATTAAATACTCCCATGATTGAGGTCAGCATTAACCAATCAGCACCCAGCAAAGTAACTCTTGATAAGGACGCTATCCAAGTTAACGATAAGCCAGTCACTTTAGACATCAAAGCCATTGATGCAAAATTTCAACATGTAGTTTATCAAAACAAAACTTATAACGTTGAGCTGGTTAGTGTTGACTTCAACACCAAAAACCTGACTCTTAAAGTTAACGGCAAAACCTGTGAAATTGAGATCAAAGACAAACTTGATTTACTACTTCAAAAGTTGGGCCTTGAGCAGGGTGATGCCAGCGCAATGCATGACTTAAAAGCCCCAATGCCTGGGCTTATTCTGGAGGTACTCGTGCAGCCTGGCCAGGAAGTGCAAAAAGGCCAGCCATTGGTAATACTTGAAGCCATGAAAATGGAAAACGTACTCAAAGCAAGCGGTGATGGGCTGATCAAGGCCATTACTGTAAATAAAGGTGATAGTGTTGAAAAAAACTCAGTGTTGGTGCAATTCTAATTCTCGTTTACTCAATTAAGCAAAACAGCCTATATTTGTCCGGTTCCAATCGTCAGGTTACGTTCCAATAATAAAGTAAAGTAGTGCTACCCTTATGAAATACAAAAGGATCCTCTTAAAACTGAGTGGAGAAGCCCTTATGGGCAATAAGCAGTATGGCATTGACCCTATGCGTTTAGAGCAATACTCAAACGAGATCAAGAAGGTGAAAGATATGGGTCTTGAGATAGCTATTGTTATTGGTGGAGGAAACATATTCAGAGGCGTTCAGGCTGAGAGCTCTGGCATAGACAGGGTGCAAGGCGATTATATGGGTATGTTAGCCACCGTTATTAACGCAATGGCTTTACAAAGTGCATTAGAAAAGCAGGGAATGTATACCCGGCTCATGTCTGGCATTAAAATGGAACAGGTATGTGAGCCTTTCATCAGACGTCGGGCAGTGCGCCACCTGGAAAAAGGTCGCATCGTAATTTTTGGTGCGGGCATTGGCAACCCATATTTTACTACTGACTCAACCGCCAGCCTAAGAGCAATTGAAATTGAAGCTAACGTTGTTTTAAAAGGCACTAGAGTAGATGGAGTATATACTGCTGACCCTGAAAAAGACCCTTCTGCCACCCGCTTCTCAAATATTTCCTTTCAGGAAGTTTACCAAAAGGGGCTCAACGTAATGGATATGACCGCTTTTACCCTCTGTCAGGAAAACAACCTGCCAATTGTGGTATTTGATATGAATAAGCCCGGTAATTTAGTGAAACTTGTTAGCGGACAAGAGGTGGGTACCTTAATAACGTAAAATAACACAATCAAGATGGAAGAGATAACAATGTACCTCGAAGAGGCTGAAACCAGGATGCAGCAAGCCGTTAGCCACACTGGCAACGAGTTGACTAAAATTCGTGCTGGTAAAGCCATGCCGAACATGCTCAATGGCCTCACGGTGGACTATTATGGTTCAGCAACACCAATAGAACAGGTAGCCAGTGTTACCACACCTGACGCACGCACATTAGCTATTAAACCATGGGAAAAAAAGACTATACCCGATATTGAGCGAGCAATTATTAATAGTGACCTTGGCCTGAACCCTCAAAATGATGGTGAGTTAATTCGGATTACCATACCTATGCTAACCGGCGAACGCCGAAACGAATTGGTGAAACAAGCCAGAGCAGAAGCTGAAAACGGAAAGGTAAGCATCAGGAATATTAGAAAAGACACCAACCAAGGCATAAAAGGGCTTAAAAGTGATGGCGCCTCTGAAGATGATATCAAAAAGGGCGAAGAACAAGTTCAGAAGCTTACCGACAAATACAGTGCTAAAATTGATGAGTTACTGAAAAAGAAGGAAACAGATATTACCACCGTATAACACGTATCATAACAGTCAACCCTATTGTTCTAAAAAGCTTGTAAGAGCAATACTAACAAGCACTTGCCTTACAAATAAAGTTTTCTACTGAGAATAATGTCGGCTACCGCACTTGGTACTATGTATTGGATTGATTTTTGATCCCTTACTCTTTGCCTAATCATGGTAGCCGATATATGTAATAATGGTGACTGCACGTGTTTGATATTGTGATGTTGTACCGGAGCACTGGCTTTTGCATCTTCCTTTCCACCTCTTGGGTACACTACCAGACCGAAATCATCCAGTATTACCTTGTAATTTTTCCACTTATGGATGTGGGTCAGGTTATCTTGTCCCATCAACACCTTAAACGCAACATCGGGGTGCTTACTTTTTAAATATACAAGTGTGTCAACCGTGTAACTGGGCTTGGGCATATTAAATTCAACATCGCTGGCAGCAAAGCGGTAATTACCTTCAATGGCAGCCCTTACCATATCTAGCCTGTCAAACTCATGTGCCAATGATTTAGCCTGCTTAAAAGGGTTCTGTGGCGACACAACAAACCATACCTGATCAAGGCCAGCATCTTCAAGAATTAAATTGGCCATAATCAAATGACCAGTATGAATAGGGTTAAACGAACCAAAAAATAAACCTACTGTCAAACCTAAGTATCGGTTAGTGGTTTCTGCTTAAAATCATCATACATCTGCTGAGCTCGCCGCAGTGATTCAGTAAGGTCTGAGTTGACCAGAGTTACATCAAATTGAGTTTCAAACTTCATCTCAAAGTCTGCCTTGAACAGGCGTTGCGAAATTGAATCGTCAGAGTCTGTATTTCGCCGTTGCAGCCTATCTTTCAGTTCATTCATAGAGGGTACCTTAACAAAAATGGCAAGGGCACAATCACCAAAAAAACGCTTCAAGTTTAAGCCCCCCTTCACATCAACATCAAAAATAATATTTTTACCCTCATTCCAAACCCGCTCTATTTCACTCTTTAGTGTGCCATAGAAATTCCCTTCGTATACCTCCTCCCACTCTACAAACTCATCAGCATCAATTTTGCGTTTGAATTCTTCAGGGCTAAAAAAATAATAATCCCGACCACTCACTTCAGACCTGCCGCGTTTATCACGTGTGCAGGCCGAAATCGAAAAGTCGAGATCACTATTATTAGTTAATAAATGTTTTACAATTGTTGTTTTTCCTGAACCAGATGGAGCTGAAAATATGATAGCTCGTCCTTTTGCTTTCATTAAACCTGCTCCTTCAACTTTGACTTGATCATCATTTCTAAACCAGTGGGTACTGTAAGGCGCTCAACATTACTGCGTAGCATACTCTTAATTTCAGTATACAGATGGTAGTTTTCTAAACATTTGATGCAATCTGGCAAATGACTATGGAAATGATCAATTTGATCGTCAGTAGCCTGCTCATCAATAATTAACTGAAATAATTCTATACACTTTTGTTGATCTTTACAATTACCGGTTTTTTCTTCAAGTACAGCATTGATTGATAGTTTTCCAGTATCAAGACTCATAGTTTAGCTTTTATTTTTGTTTATAACCCATAGATGCAGCGTAAGTTTGTAGTTTCTCCTTTAGTAAATTTCTTGCTCTATGAAGCCTTGACCTTACTGTGCCAATAGGTATATCAAGGATTTTTGCCATCTCCTCATAAGTAAAGCCTTCAAGGTCACACAATATTATTACCGTGCGGAAATCTACAGCCAAAGAATTCAAAGCATTGGTGACTTCATCACCAATCATATTTTGTAAGGCTTCAACCCTTAAATCAGAAGTAATGGGCTGATTAACCTCATCAGAATTATAGAAAGATTCAACCTCTTGATAATCAACTTTAGAAGGCTCTTTGCTCTTCTTTCTAAAGTCGTTGATAAAGCTGTTTTTCAGTATGCGGAACAACCATGCTTTGGCGTTAGTTCCTTGTTGAAAAGAATCAATGAATCTGAAGGCCTTCAAATACGTCTCTTGCACTAAATCCTTGGCATCATCTTCATCAAATGTTAGCCTATAGGCAAAATTATACATTGAATCAATATATGGAAGAAACTCACTGTCAAATATCCGTACCTTTTCAGACTCAGAATAGCTCTTCTTTGTTTCTTCAGATCCTTCAGACATAACATTACCAGAAATAATTACTGCATCCATACTTATCATCAATCAAAGAGTTACTGTTAATTAGAATGATTCTAAACAATCCCCTAAGGGCTGTGTACGCAATTAAATGGCAAAAGTTTAACTGCATCTATAATACGAAGCTAACCTATGGTTTGGTTTGTTTAAAACAAACACTTTAAAGTTAAACAATATGAATGGCTTTTGGAATTGTTTTGGCAATATTTACGTTTGCCTCATTCTGGTAAAGTAAATTCAGGAAGGGAAATTTACCGTAGGTATGACTTAAACAGGCTACCTATTTTGATTTGAACAACACCTAAGAGTGCTTCTTTTATTATACCTCCAGACATTTTTGATTCACCTAAGGTACGATCTGTAAAAATAATAGGCACTTCAGCAATCTTGAACCCGTACTTCCATACTAAAAATTTCATTTCTATCTGAAAGGCATACCCCACAAACCTGATTGAATTCAAATCAATTGTTTTCAATACCGTGCTTCGGTAGCACTTAAAACCGGCGGTGGTGTCAGCAATGGGCATACCAGTAATCAGGCGCACGTAATAACTGGCAAAATAAGAAAGCAGCACACGCCCCATGGGCCAATTCACTACATTTACACCTTTTACATACCTTGAGCCTATTGCCAGGTCATTGCCTTCAACTGCACAGGCCCGGTGCAGCTTCACTAAATCGTCAGGGTTGTGCGACAGGTCTGCATCCATTTCAAAAATATAATCATACCCCAACTCTAGCGCCTTGTAGAAGCCATGAATGTAGGCCGTACCTAACCCAGCTTTTTCGGTTCTTTGCTCAAGCACAATGCGCCCCACATACTCTTCCATCAGTGCCTGTACCTTTTCAGCAGTGCCATCTGGCGAGTTGTCGTCAACAACCAACACATCAATGCGCAAAGGCAGGGCCATTACCCGGCGCAATACCGTTTCGATATTTTCAATTTCGTTATAGGTAGGTATAATTACAACGTTTCTCTCCAACTTACTCTCTAACTTTTACTTCTTGATTTGTTCACTAACAAGGTTGTAGCACTTAGCCCCCCCATTAAATCCTAAATATATACAAACCTTAAATTTCTACCCTGCTAACAACAGCAGCCCGACAGTTAAATATAGTTAAAATAGTACAACCCAAGCACAGCACACTACAAATTAACATTTAGAATAATCAATGCCAAACCAGCATCAATACAATAAAAAAAGCCCCTTTTTGCTAACAAAAAGGGGCTCCATATTTCTATCAGGTAATTGATCTTAATACCTGTAGTACTCTGGCTTATATGGTCCTTCTATCTTTACACCAATATAATCAGCCTGGTCTTTAGACAATGACTCTAACTCAACACCAATTTTTTTCAAGTGCAAGCTGGCCACCTTTTCATCAAGATGCTTAGGCAGCATATAAACTTTGTTCTCGTACTTGTTCGCATTGTTCCAAATCTCTAATTGGGCCAATACCTGGTTGGTAAAAGAGTTTGACATCACAAATGAAGGGTGCCCTGTAGCGCAACCTAAGTTCACCAAACGGCCTTCTGCCAGTAAAATTATATCATGGCCATTTACCGTATACTTATCTACCTGAGGCTTAATGGTCTCTTTGGTATCACCATGGTTATTCTCAAGCCAGGCTACATCAATTTCATTATCAAAGTGACCAATATTACATACAATCACTTTATCTTTCATTTGCTCAAAGTGCTCACCACGCACAATGTCCTTATTACCGGTTGCAGTAACTACAACATCAACACGGTCAACTACAGAATCCATGCGCCTCACCTCAAAGCCATCCATAGCAGCCTGCAGAGCACAAATGGGGTCAATCTCAGTTACAATTACGCGTGCACCAGCACCTCTTAATGATTGCGCTGAGCCTTTGCCTACATCACCATAACCGGCTACAACGGCCACTTTACCGGCCATCATCACATCTGTAGCACGGCGTATCGCATCTACTAATGACTCCTTACAACCATACTTATTGTCAAATTTAGATTTGGTTACTGAGTCATTCACGTTAATAGCAGGCATGGGTAGTGTACCATTTTCCATTCGCTCTATCAGGCGGTGCACCCCAGTAGTGGTTTCTTCAGAAAGGCCTTTCACACCACTAACCAGCTCAGGAAAATCATCAAGCACCATATTGGTCAGGTCGCCGCCATCATCTAAAATCATATTCAGGGCCACCTTGCGTTCATCATCAAAAAATAAGGTTTGCTCAATACACCAGTTAAACTCCTCTTCAGTCATACCCTTCCAGGCAAACACGGGTATACCAGCAGCAGCAATGGCAGCAGCGGCATGATCCTGGGTAGAGAATATATTACAGCTTGACCACTGTACTTCAGCCCCTAACTCAGTTAAGGTTTCAATCAGTACAGCAGTTTGAATGGTCATGTGCAAGCATCCTGCAATGCGGGCACCTTTCAAAGGCTTTTGTGCACCATACTCTTCTCTCAGGGCCATCAAGCCAGGCATCTCCGCTTCGGCTAAGATGATTTCTTTACGACCCCATTCGGCCAGTGAAATATCTTTAACCTTATACTTAATTTTTGCGTCAATCATTACACTTTAATTTTCAACTGTTTCAATAAGTGGCAAAACTAACATGAACCGCCCACTATATCAAATTCATAAACATTCACTAACCTTTTTAATACTCACTTTACAAACACCACCTCCTTAACTCCAAAAAAATGCTCAGCACCGTTTATAAGTAATCCAAGCCTGCCCCAGGTATCTATCTTGGTAATTTCACCAACAACCTCCTGCTCATTGATCTGATAAACCCGCGCTTCCTTGTACCACATTAACCACTGGTAATACAACTCCCATAGCTTATTTGCTTCACCGCGCTTCAACATCAAATAATACTTTTCAATATGCCCAAGCAGGTGGCCCAACAATGTTTGCCTTTCAACTTCACACCCCAACATCAGATGCAATGAAGTAGCTGTTGGCACACTAAACGTAGTTTGATTTACATTAAGCCCCACACCAATTACAGCATGCTGCAACTGCCGGCCTTTAATGGCACTTTCTATCAACACCCCAGCCACCTTTTTACCTTGTATATAAATATCATTGGGCCACTTTATGGCAATGCCTTGCAATAAAAATTGCTGCAGCACGTCTTTTATCCCTAACGAAGTGATAATGTTCAATAAAAACTGTAATTCAGGTTTTAAAAAGTGTGGTTTGTATACCAAAGAAAAGGTCAAATTCTGGCCAGCCTCAGCAACCCACACATTGCCCCGTTGTCCACGGCCCTGTGTCTGATGGTCGGCCACCACCACCATGCCATCGTATGCAGTATTGGCGTTGAGCATCTCGGAAGCAATGTCATTTGTTGAGTGACAAGATGGCAGATAAACCAGTTGTTTGCCAGTAAATAATGTATTGGTGAGAATTTTATGCAATTATTTTTTAGTAGTTTTGTGTTCAACTTAAACCTATCATATGAGTAAGGAAAAGGAAAAAAGAATTACCTCAGAAGAATTATCAAAAGTAGTTGTTAAAGGCATGTTAGAAAAGAAAGCACTTGATATTGTGGTGCTTAACCTTAAATCAATCCAAAATTCTATTGCAGATTATTTTGTTGTATGCTCAGCCAACTCTGATACACAGGTCGATTCTATTTCCCAATCTGTTGATGAACAGGTTTACAAACTCACCCAACAGAACCCTTGGCACACCGAAGGTAAAGATAATAAGGAATGGATATTGATAGACTATGTTGATGTGGTGGCGCATGTGTTCTTGAAAGACAAAAGAAAATTCTTTGCCCTTGAAGAGCTGTGGGGTGACGCTAAAACCGTAGAGATTGAACCTGAGAATGAACTTGCTATTGAACATATCACTTTATAGCAGTGTTTAATCTTGATTAGTACTTCTTAAAGAACTTATTGAAAGTCAAATAATGGCAGATAATCCTAAGAAAAAAAATGTATTAAAGGGAAACCCTAGGCCCAATTACCAGATCTGGGTAATTGTTTGCTTGGTTGTACTAATTTTTGGCACCCTTTTTTACTATCAGAATAACTCCCCTGAGACGATTTCATTCGCACAGTTCGAAGCAATGCTCCATGATGAAGATGTTCAAGACATTATTTTCATCAAAAACAAAGAAAAAGTAGAGGTATCCATCAAAGAAGAGTCACTCTCAAAGTACCCTTCTCTTAGCGGCAAATCTCCCCTGGGCTCGTCTAACAAAGGCCCGCACTTTACCTTTAGCGTGCTCTCATCAGACAGCTTTAATGAAGACCTTAAAAAGTTAAATGAAGAGCTTGAAAAAGCCGGTAAAGAAACCGTTTATGCTGTGCCTGAAGAGCGAAGCAACTTTACTGACATGGTTTTCCAGTGGGGTTTCCTGTTCCTTATATTATTCGGCTTTTGGTTCTTAATGCGTAGAATGACTGGCAGTGCAGGCCCCGGTGGTCAAATATTTAATATTGGCAAATCAAGGGCTGCCCTGTTCGATGCTGAAAATAAAGTCAAAATTACCTTCGACAATGTGGCTGGCCTTGACGAAGCCAAAGAAGAAGTAAAAGAAATTGTAGATTTCTTAAAAAACCCATCGAAGTTTACAAAGCTGGGGGGTAAAATACCTAAAGGTGCACTATTAGTTGGCCCTCCCGGTACCGGTAAAACATTATTGGCCAAGGCTGTAGCTGGCGAAGCCGGGGTACCTTTCTTCTCATTGTCTGGGTCTGACTTTGTTGAAATGTTTGTGGGTGTTGGTGCTGCCAGGGTTCGCGACTTGTTTAAGCAAGCCAAAGAAAAAGCCCCTTGTATAGTTTTTATTGATGAGGTTGATGCCATAGGCCGCTCACGTGGGCGTGGCCAGGTGCCTGGCTCTAACGATGAACGCAAGAATACTTTGAACTCGCTATTGGT
>CAZXTW010000171.1:0-10009 GCA_964643525.1 uncultured Roseivirgaceae bacterium | reverse complement strand
ACCAGGGACCACCTGATTATGAGTCAGGTGCTCTAACCAACTGAGCTATAGGCCCAAGGAATTGAGGCCTCTAAAAAGCCTGTATTCCTAAGAGGACTGCAAAGTTATGGTTTGCTGCATAAACTGCCAAAGCTTTTGTTAAAAAAGAGGTGCATGCACTTCAGGTCACGCTAAAAGGTTGTGAATAGTATAGTGAATAGCCGAATTGAGTAACACCTACATTGTTTATGAGCCCTGCCCTGCTATTACCTTGTGTACAGTGCTTTATGACGCGGGGCAATTAAAGTGGCATGCTATTTTTAGCTATAAAATAGATAATAACTATATGGTGTTGCGCCGGAAGGTATCAAACACGTGCTGCTGTAGGTTAGTCAACAAAAATTAGTCTGTACACAAAAGTGCCACAAGCAATGCCTACCAATACATTTGAAGTAAACAACAGGTTTACAAAAGCCTGATAAATACTGCACGCTGAAGCTTTATTTGGGTAATCTGCTTTTTGACGGTGTCAAAGATGATTATCTTATTGATATGGGAGATTTGTCTATGGAGTTTAAAACAATGCCTCAGATGCTGCAGCGGAAAGATAAGGCAGGCATCTACTCTTGGGTTGATAATAATAACGGAATAGTCTATAACTTAATTGATCAACCTGCTGCTACTGCCAATTACTTTATGGCCGCCACTGGGATAATATTAGTACTGAAAGGCACCTGTCAAATAACATCAGACCAGGCAGGGACAGTTACCTTGCAGGCAGGCCAGCTGTTGTTGCTGCCTAAAGACCTGTATACTATTGCTGAGCACCCCAGCAAGGAGCCTGTTGGCAGGTTTGAGTGCCTGCAGTTTTTCTTTGCTGATGAGTTGCTGGCCAGCTACCTGCAGTCAACCCAGGGTGTGGGGCACGTGCCCCTGGCTCCTGAAGGGCAGCAGGTAGCCATTGAAGGCAACCCGGCCATTGAAGCGTATGCCCTTGCGGTGGTGAGGGCTATGCAGGAGGTGCCACAGCCGCCGGCCAATTTGCTTGAGCTAAAGCTGAATGAGCTGCTGCACCTGCTTACGGCCAAAGCCAATGGGCGCGACTTTCTTGGTATGCTGTATGCCCTTTCAGTGCGTAAGCGCCGCAGCTTGCGCATGTTTATGGAGCAGCACTACAACAAGCCCCTTAGGGTAGAAGATTATGCCGTGTTGACGGGGCGCAGCCTGTCGGTATTTTTGCGTGATTTTAAAGAGGTGTTTCATGCTACACCCAAGCAGTGGCTCATGCAAAAGCGCCTTGACCGGGCCCATATATTGCTGGCCACCAAAGACATTAGCATAGCGCAGGCCTCACACCTGGTGGGCTATGAAAACACCAGCCATTTTACCAAAGCTTTTAAAGATCGGTACGGCCGCTCGCCCAGGCAGTTTGTCAATACCCTGGTATACGGCAAAAGCGTTTAAGCGCTGTAATGGTTGTTTTGTGCTAGTTATGGCAAAACAACGGCAGTTTGCCGTGTGGGGTGGTGCTACCTTGCATACATAGTTTTATACATTATACAAGGTAACGCAAACAGCAAGATGACAAAAATAGGATTCATTGGCCTGGGTATTATGGGCAGCCGCATGGCTGCCAACCTGCAGGCCGCCGGGCACCAGCTGGTGGTGTACAACAGAAGCAGTGACAAAGCAGCAGCCCTTGTGGCCAATGGGGCCGTGCAGGCTGCAAGCCCGGCGGAGGTAGGCAAGGCGTGTAGCCTGGTATTTACCATGTTGGCTCACCCTGATGCAGTACAGGAAGCTGCAACGGGGCCAACAGGCTTTTTGCCACAAATGCAGCCTGGCCAACTGTGGGTAGACTGCAGCACGGTAAACCCCAGTTTTAGTGCAGCCATGGCCCAGGCAGCAGCGGCCAGCCAGATACACTTTTTAGATGCCCCTGTGGCAGGCACCAAAGCACCAGCAGAAAAGGGCGAGCTAATATTTTTTGTGGGCGGCACTGAAGCCGACCTGGCCACGGCCCAGCCTTATTTTGATATAATGGGCAGCAAAACTATTTACAATGGAGGCCACAGCATGGGTAGCGCCATGAAAATGCTGGTTAACCTGCTGTTGGGCCATGCCATGACGGCCTTTGCTGAAGCCGTGGCCCTGGGCCAGGCATTGGGCTTGCCGCAAGAGCGTCTGCTGGCCATACTGCCCAACACGGCGGTGGCGCCGCCCTTCTTAAAAAACCTGACAGCCAAGCTGGCCAGTAAAGATGATAGTGTGAACTTTCCTCTGCAATGGATGCGCAAAGACCTGCAGCTGGCTACCCACTCAGCTTATGAGCAAAACCTGGCCCTGCCGCTAACTAATGCTGTTAAAGAGCTGTTTGCACAGGCACAACAACAGGGCCTGGGCCAACATGACTTTAGCGACATTTTCCATACTTATCAGAAGTAAGTGGTTAGAGATAAGAAGTTAGGGTATAAACACGAATGGCCCTTACGGGCCACTCATTATTAATCGTCAATTGTTTGCTTTCAGTGCGGCATCAATTATTTGTCAGTTACCTGTAAAATCAACTTGCCGGTTTTATCGCCGTTAAACAGGCGCAACAAAGTTTCAGGAAACGTATCAATACCTTCTACAATAAACTCCTTACTCTTAAGCTTGCCCTGCATTATCCAGCCGCCCATGTCTTGTATGGCCTTGCCATAGTCTTTGGCATAATCCATCACCACCATGCCTTCCATGCGGGCGCGGTTAACCAATAACGACAGGTAATTGCTGGGGCCTTGAATAGGGGTGGTGGCATTGTATTGTGATATGGCACCACACACCACAATACGGGCATACATATTAATGCGGGTCAGGGCGGCATCAAGAATATCGCCCCCAACGTTATCAAAATACACATCTACCCCCTTGGGGCAGGTAGCCTTAATGGCAGCAGCCATACTGGCCATGTCTTTGCCTTTGTAATCAATGCACTCGTCAAAGCCCAGTTCATCTTTTACATAGGCACACTTTTCAGGGCCACCGGCAATGCCCACCACGTGGCAGCCTTTAATTTTGGCTACCTGGCCTACTACGCTGCCTACGGCACCTGCTGCGGCAGATACCAGCACAGTTTCGCCTTCTTTGGGCTGGCCAACATTCAATAACCCAAAATAGGCAGTAAAGCCAGTCATGCCCAGGGTGCTGATAAACAGAGGTAGGGGGGCTCTGCTGCCATCAACAGCGCGCAGGCCCTCACCATTGGTTAGCCAGTACTGCTGCACGCCGCCCATGCCCACTACATGGGTGCCAACTGCAAATTTATCATGGTTAGAGGCCTCAACAATGCCTACGCATATGGCACGCATTACCTCACCTATTTGTACTGGGGGTATGTACGACTTGGCGTCGTTCAGCCAGCCGCGCATGGCGGGGTCTAGAGAAACATAAATATTCCTGACCAGCACCTCGCCCGCGCCGGGGGTAGGCACGGCCTCTTCCAGGCGCTTCCAGGTAGTATCATCGGGGTAGCCTTCGGGGCGTTGGGCTAATGTATATTGAATATTAGTGGCCATAAGTAAATAGCTTAAATGATTTGTATTTCGCTTAGGCCACTAATATAAGCACGAAAGGCTCAGAAGCCTATGCGCGACCAGTCAAACAGGCTACCTGGGTCATACTTACGGCCTACGGCATACTCGTCATGGCCAATTACGTGCTTGCGGTCAAGGGGTATCTTGGGGTGGCGCTCAAAAATATCCTGCACCAGCAGGTTCAGTGCTTCGTACTGTGCTTCAGTATAGCCAATATGTTCTTCAGGTACCCTGCCATATTGTGCGGCAGACATGCCCACGCCTTTATTCATTTCTTCTTCAGTGCCAATGGCAAACAGTTCAATGCCAATAGAGTAGGGGTTCAGGTCGTGCACCGTGGGGTAGGCAGGGGCTGTGCCTTTGCCGGCGTGCCAGGCAGTATCTTCTTCACGAACCAGGGCATACACATTGCCTTCGCGGTCTACTGTGTAATGGGCTGATACCTTAGCCAGCGTAAATATCTCATGCACATTTTCCACAATATAAGGGTTATTGGGGTTGCGTATGCAATCGCTCATAAAGTGGATGAACAGGTGGTTCACGTGCGAGGGCCTGCCCTTACGGTACACATTGTCGGGCAGGTAGGCTTCAATAGGGGTAACTCGGGCCATAGTATGGTGTGTTAGGTTATTGTTGGAAATCGAATATACGGATTAATTAACAATTGGCCATTAGGTGCCATAACTTCACTGGTGTTATCACACCACAAACCAGGCGCATTGAATCCCTAAGGCGATCTATTAATTATTCATTATTAACTGCTCATTATCAACTCACTTCCTCCATTCCACCGGTTTAATGGGCGGTTGTTGCGGGGCACCAAAGCTAAACACATCGGGGCGCTGGTAATGGCCGGCAGCGTCAAAATCCATCTTGCTCTCTGCCATGGCAACGGGGTCCAGCTCAGCATACAAAATGCCGGCTTCATCCCAAAGGGGGCCGGCAATTACCTCGCCCAGCGGGCCAATAATGGCACTGCCGCCTTTGCTCAGTACTTCGGGCTGGTGCTTCAAGTCTTCTACGCCGGGCAGGCCTTTGGGGTACATGGCCTTGGTTACATATTGGTTGGCGGCCAGCACATAGCAGCGCCCCTCAAGGGCAATATGCTGTATGGTACTTTGCCAGGTGGGGCGGTGGTCGGCCGTGGGGGCCAGGTACACCTCTACCCCTTTATTATACATGGCCATGCGGGCCAGGGGCATGTAATTTTCCCAACAGATCAGCCCTCCAATACGGCCAAGGGGGGTATCATAAGTGCTAAGCGTGGTGCCATCACCCTCGCCCCAGATAATGCGCTCGGCGGCCGTAGGCTTCAGCTTGCGGTGGGTGCCCAGCAGGCGACCATCGGGCCCAAAATACACCAGGCTGCAATACAGGGTGCCGCCGGTTACTTCGTCTTTTTCTATCACACCAATGGCCAGCAGTACTTTGTTGTCGCGGGCTATGGCCCCCAACTGTTGTGCTTCCGGCCCCTGTAAATCAATGCTGTTGTTCCAATAGTGGTACCACGTTTTGCGGCCCGTGTTGGTGCGGCTGCCCACAATGGTGCCAAATGTAAGGCCACGGGGGTAAGCAGGTATAAATGCTTCAGGAAATAACACCAGCTGGGCGCCCTGGCTGGCGGCGGTGGCAGTCAAATCGCCCACCTTCTCAATGGTAGCGGCCCGGTTAAAAAGCACCGGCGCATCTTGCACTACGGCTACGCGCATCTTTTTCATAGTAATGCAGGTTAAGTTAAGCTACTTGTTCCAATACAGCAGTCGTGAGGCATTGCCAATATGCTGCTTACTTTTATCTTCGGTATTGTATGATATCTTCACGGCTGCCCCATAGTCCAACCCATACCGAAACACCTCATTGAGGGGCACCTCAAGCAGGGCCGACAGGGCACACCTGATGGTGCCGGCATGCACCACCAGTAGCAGGGCAGGCTCGTCAATATGCTTTTGCACCAGGGTATCAATGGCGCTGGCCACACGGTCTTTCAGTTGTTGAAAGCTCTCGCCGCCAGGGCTGGCCAGGTTCACATAATCGGCCATCCAGTGGTTTACCTCCTCCTTAGGCAGCTCGGCCCAGCGCTTCATCTCCCAATCGCCAAAATCCAACTCCATCAGGCCACGCTCGGTAGTGAAATTATCACCTGCCAGATAATTGGCCAGCTTGGCACAGCGTTGCAGGGGGCTGGCATATACTGGTGGCTGTTGTTTTAAAAAGCCAATCTTATCGCGCACCCGTTGTGCTTCAATATCAAACGAGCCGGTTACGTCTAAATCAGACTGGCCGTAACATACGCCAGTGGCTACATCGGGCGTGGTATGCCGCACCAGATAAATATCCATACACAAGTACAATTTAAGGTGGTTTAGCCCTAAAGATAAGGCACAGGTACAGCTATGGCTATAAAAAAGCATGTATATTTGAGGCATAAACAAACCTGTTAACATGCGTTTTTTAATTCCTTGTACATTGGTGCTGGCCATACTTTTCCAGGCATGCGGCGGCGGCACACAAACTAAAACTGATAACGGTGGCACAGAAGAAGTGCCTGAATCAGTAAAAATAGCCCAGTGGAGCAAAGCCATGGATGCCTTCCACCTGGTGCTGGCAGAAACTTACCACCCCATGGAAGATGGCAACATGCAGCCCATGCACAACCAGGCCGAAGAGTTGGCCCAGAAGGCACTGGACTGGAGCAATACCCCCTTGCCTGCTGGCTTTGCCCAGTCTAAAATGCGCGACGAGCTGAAAAAACTGGCCGCTGAGGCCCGCGACCTGGCCAATGAGGTTAAGGCTGGCGCTTCTGACTTTGACCTGCGCAATGCCATGACCACCTTTCACGAGCATTTTCATGATATTGATAACCTGCATTACAAACTGACACAGCAAAAGTAATGACCCAACAAAAGGTAGTGCTGGCCGGCGGCACCGGCTTTTTGGGGCACAGCCTGGCCAACTATTTTAGCCAGGCAGGTTTTAAGGTAATTGTGGTGGGCCGCAAAGGCCTGCCCCAGCCTAATGCCTGGGTATATAAGTGGGATGCCAAAACCCTGGGCAAATGGGCTACCGAGCTCAATGGGGCTGCTGCCCTGATTAACCTGGCCGGGCGCTCTGTGAATTGCCGATACAACGAGGCCAATAAAGAAAGTATTATGCAGTCGCGCATAGCAACTACCGCCCTGCTGGGGCAGGCGGTAGCTGCCTGTGACCAGCCGCCCCCGGTTTGGCTCAATGCCAGCACGGCTACTATTTACAAACATACCTACGGCCCCGCACATACAGAAAGTGGCGAAATAGGGCCACACCCCGAGGCTAAAGATGCCTTTTCAGTGCAGGTGGCACAGGCCTGGGAAGAGGCCCTCGATAAGGCCTATACCCCCAACACCCGCAAGGTAGCCCTGCGCATTGCCATTGTGCTGGGGCGCGAGCCGGGCGGCGCTTTAGAAGAGCTGGTAAAGCTGGTAAAGCGTGGCCTTGGGGGTACCATGGGCCATGGGCGGCAGTATTTTTCATGGGTGCATGCTGAAGATTTTTGTCGGGCCCTGCACTTTATTATGGAAGGCAACGGCCAGGGTGTATACAATATTTCGGCCCCTAACCCGGTAACCAACAAAGAGGTGATGCGCCTGCTGCGTAAGCAGTTGAGTATGCCTGTAGGCCTGCCCACCCCTAAATGGATGCTTGAACTGGGTGCCATGGTTATGGGCACTGAAACAGAGCTGATCATTAAAAGCAGGCATGTGGTGCCCCAGCGCCTGTTAGATGAAGGCTTTCGCTTTAGCTACCCCGAGCTATCCACCACCCTGAACAACCTGGTGTATTAAATTTCAATCTATTCTTGGCAGGTAACCATACCACGCTCGTGGTGGTATATGTACTATGGCTGGTACTTTGTTGGTGGGCTAGTTCATAGCTCATTTGAGGGCTTGTATTGTGAAAGTACTGCTACTTCAAAAGAGCAATGTGACCTACAAGCGACACAATTCCTTGGCAAACAAGGCCTTTAGGCGTATATTAGAAAGTTGATACTAAATATATTTTAGCTGTTACCTCTGTGCTGCTTTCAGCTAAATTTTGCCGAGCTGCTTTTTTGTTTTACCGTCCTATTGCCTTATTCATGCCTAGTTACTCTGATTACAGCCACACCAACTGGCGTAAACCTACCGCCTCGCGACAAAAGAACACATTAGCCAACACGGGTGGGCGGTCTTTTATTGACTACCGCCCGGAAACTGCCCAGCTGGCAACCATGCAGCAAATGGCCAATGCCAGTCACCACCCACCCACACAAGCCAAAGCAAATAACACAGGCCTGCCCGACACCTTAAAATCAGGCATAGAGCATTTGGCAGGCATGGACCTTTCAGACGTGAAGGTGCATTACAATTCAGAAAAACCTGCTCAGTTAAAGGCTCTGGCCTATACCCAGGGCAACGACATTTACGTTGGCCCCGGGCAACAGCAGCATGTGGCCCACGAGGCGTGGCACGTGGTGCAGCAAAAGCAGGGCAGGGTGCAGCAGGAGGTACAGTTAAAAAGTGGGCACTACCTCAATGCCAACCCAGGCCTTGAAGCCGAAGCCGATGCCATGGGGGCAAAGGCCATGCAAATGAAAGCCGCCCCTACAGGCAGGTTGCCCCATGCCTCCCTCTTGCCCACCCTGCAACGCCCTGCCCATAGCCACATAGTGCAGCGCATGGAGGCCTCTGAAGTAATTGTAGGAAAAAAATACCAATACAAAGACCGGCATGATAGCTCTGTCAAAGAAGGGGTACTAAAAAGTAAAGGAGGTGGCTATTATAATTTTGATAACGGTTCTGCCCGTGGGGCTGGTAATGTAATTAAAGAAGTGGCAGCTGTAGTAGTAGAAGCCCCGGCAAGTAGTGCCGCAGCAGCAAGCAGCGCCGCGGAACACGATGTGGCATATGGTGCTGATGAAGAGAAGAAAGCTGCGGTAGCAGATGCAACAACCATGGGCCAGTTGCTCTTAAGAGCAGCACAGGCTGTGCTTGCAGAGAATGAAATGGGTGGCGCGTTACCTGTTAGTACTGCAGACCTTGTAATTAATGACCCTGATGCAGAAGATGATGATGTAGCTCAAAGGGGCGTAACACCACATGAACAGCTGCTATCTTTTTTGCTGGACTGTAATATTGACCTTGGTCAGTTTGCAGGATTGGAAAGCTTTATGACGGCTGGCCAGTTGGGGCAAATGGCCCGTAATAGTTTCAATAACCCCAGAGATTACTCTTCATGTGGGCCATTTGCTGATGGGCTTATGGGTAAAATAGCGGGTAGAAAAATTGCGGAGGGTACTACCTCAAAAGCAAATAGTAAGGCAGTTAAACAAGGTTTAATTGATGAACTTTGCGGGCATATGGCTAAAATGGCACCAGCCACTGTGGCTGGTGAAGTGGGCTATGCCATACAGGTGCAACACGGTATTCATAGCTTTACCATTTTAATTAGAAATGGCCAGGCTGAAATATTACAGGTATTTGCCGGGCCAACTGGTTTTAGTATTGGGGCCAACATTCAGAAAAACCAGACTTACGCGATTGATGTGCTATGCGGCCACCTGAGCAAAATGATTCATGGGGGGCAGGCAGACAATACACAAGGCACCCTGTTTGGTGGTGGCATTGATGATGCCTCTCCCAATTATGATACCAGTTACAGCATGCACGAGCTACTGCCAGAAGATGCCATTACTAAGGTGTTTAATGAGCAAATCAGCAACAGGCTGGCCTTCCTTAAGAAGTATATTCCCGATGGTTTTACCAAAACCAATTGGTCATAACAAGGTTATTAAAGAAGCGACTTAACTGCCCAGGCCACCCGTATGTTTACCCGTTTTTCTGACGCTGCCATTTGGCAGTACCAGCGTAATTACTTTACCACGCAACATATTAATGCGTGGCGCTATGGCAGCGTGCCCCACTATGTAAGCAGCAATGCACATATGGCAGGTACTTATGCCAATATGGTTTTGGCATTTATGAGTGACCTGTTGCATATGGGCAAGGCCAGTGGCCCTGTGTACATTATAGAACTTGGTGCCGGCTCGGGCCGTTTTTCATACCATATGCTCAAGGCCCTGCAACGGCTGCAGCAAAACCCGGTGGCCCGGCAGGTGCAATGGGTATATGTCATGACAGACTTTGTAGCAGCAACCATAGACTATTGGGAAGGGCACGCCAGGTTACAGCCTTTTTTTGAGCAGGGTGTGTTAGACTGTGCCCTTTTTGATGCTGAACATACCACCACGCTCACCTTAAGAAAGGCAGGCACCACCATAGGCACAGGCAGCCTCAATGCCCCTGTTGTAGCTATTGGCAATTACTTTTTTGATGGCCTGCCACATGATTTGTACCGCATGCAGCCCCAGCAGGTAGAAGAAGCATGGGTGCATTTTAGCGGTATAGATCAATTAAAGCCCCGGCAAAAAAAGGAAAAAC
>CAZXTW010000170.1:0-10027 GCA_964643525.1 uncultured Roseivirgaceae bacterium | reverse complement strand
GCGCATCAAAAAACGCATTGAGCTTAGCCAGCAGGTAGCGCAGCAGCTGAAACTGTATGGGCAGGTGCTTTTGGGGCAGGCTGCTTCTGTGCTCTACCACAAACAACAGGTACAACTCAAACTTACCAGCCAACTGCACTTTATACGATACATCTGTTATTGTTTTCTTGAGGTTTTCGTCAGTATCGTTGTCATTGAGGCGCTGAAACGTATCCCAAGGAATACGACTGGCCAGTTTTTGAGGCAGCTTGCGCTGAAAAAAGCGCTTGGCCCATTCAACATCTTGCAGCATAAACAGGCCAAACTGGTCGTGTGGCCGCCGCTGCTGCCTTTCTCTTTGGCCTTGGTTTGGGTTGGGGTGATTCATTAGCGCCAACATAAACGTTAAAACCTACATTACAAATATTGGCCTTATAAAAAATGCGCTGCTGCCTGGTACACCTCACCTGGCATAAGGGCAATCAGGCATTAAGCCAATGTAACAGATTATGGGCGGCCATAAAACACAGCTTCAGCATGGCGATAGCATTATTCAGCAGTTAAACCCAAGTACGGCCCAAGTCTATTCCGGTATTATAACTCTGTTTGTCCGCTAATCCTTCGATTATTCTTCGATTGCCAAGCAGTAATGCTGTTATTATTTGATATTGCCATATATGCTGATTATAATTGCCGTAAATCAAAGGCTGTAATGCACTTTTGCTGGTTTCAGCAAGAGTAGATGCCACTAAAAACAATAAAATGGCAATTGTAATTGATAACATATACACCAAAGGCATTAGTGGGCGTGTGGGCGACGCCCTGCTGTACAAACATTACGGCAACAAAACGGTGGTTACGGCTTTTCCACGGCTGAGCCTGGTGGCCCCTAGCGCACGGCAGCTGGCGCAGCGTAAAAAATTTGCCATGGCCGTACTCAAAACACGCCAATGGCTACAGCAAAAGGCTCAAAAGCAATTTTTACAAGGCCTGAAGCACAAATGGAACAGCCTGAGTGCCTACCATGCAGGCATAAAATACCATATGCTACAGGCAGAAGCCATGGCCACACAAGCTCAAGCTACAGCTACAACAGGTGTGGCCACCACCGCCAGCAGTGTGGCTAAACAGCCCCACAAAAACCCAGTGAAGCCAGTAGTACCCATTGCCAAAAAGCGCCCCGACAACTAACTGTAAACAATTTAATGTGTTATTGGTTATACCTGTGCTAAGGTGCACTTATGTGCGCCTGGGCATGTGTTTTGTACAAGCAGTAAACATTAAACCATGAGCACAATGAAGCGCATAACCTTTCAATTATTAGCAACCTTATTAATAGTAGCCCTGGCTGTGCCTGTAGCCCTGGCTCAAAATAGCACCCGTGTTGAAGGCAATGGCAACATTACTACAGAAACCAGAGCGCTTGGTAACGTAACCAGCCTAGACATTAGCTTTTATGCCAAGGTAATTGTAACCTTTGGCGAAGAGCCAAAAATTAAGGTAACAGCCGATGAAAATATTATTGGCAATGTGTTGACAGAAGTAAAAGGTAACCAGTTAACAATTGACCAGAAAGGTTGGGTTGAGTCTGACACCCGCATTGTAATAGAAGTGCACACCAACAGCATTACCAAAATTACCCAGGGTGCCTGGGGTGGTGCGCAGGTATATGTAAACGGCATTGATGCGCTTGAAATTAACAATGAAGTAGGCAATATGGTGCTAACCGGCTCTGTAGGCTACTTAAAGCTAAATGGTAGAATTGGCACCGTGAATGCCATTGACCTGGCAGCCAATGAGGCAGATGTAGCCATTACCGGTACTGCAAGTGTACTTGTCAATGCCAAAACGATTAACAGCTTAAAAGTAAGCGAAAGGGGTAAATTTATTTATGCTGATGCCAGTAAGCTGCCTGCAGGCACGGCACTGAACAACGCCTATGCCCAAAGCGAGTGGGAGGCACGCACCCCAACAGAAGTAAAGCGCGTATCATTAAAACTGTTCAATAACTCTGGCAAGCGCATTGATATACGTATTGAAGGGCCCAGTGAAGACCCCTTTGGCTATGGTACTGACATTGCTGCCAAAGGCAAAAAGAAAGAGCACTGGCCCATAGGCACCAGAATATTTCAGGTAAAGGCTGATGGAACCGAACAGCTTTTGGCTACCATACAAGAAACAGACGAAAACCAGTTGGTGCCGCTGTTCTAATAAGCCCACAACTGATTCAAATACCTTAGCCCTTGTGTTTTTAGAAGCACAAGGGCTATTGTTTTATTAAAGCTTAAAAAAAGGAATTGAATTGGCGGTGTTTAGGTAGCCACGTAACGTAAAAAAACCCGGAAACCGTCAGCTCCCGGGCAGGTGGTGGAATGCCTTCTTTTTTCATAGAATACATAAATACTATGCATTACACCACGTTGACTAATAAAACAAAGAATTAAAGAATAGTGTGCACCATTTGTGCAACTTTACATAGCTAGATGTATTGGTTAAGGTAACTAAGAGTTGATTAGTACACTTTATAACAGTAAATAAACAGTCAGGAAGTTCAAATATATAATAGCACATCGTCCTAACACGAAATGGAGTATGCTGATCTATTGTTGCTTAACTTCAAAAATATACAGCAGGCAAAAAAACACCTGATGATATTCAAGTTTGTATCAAGTAACACAAAAGTATCATTATAGTAGTAAAATAACAATTTTTACAGAATTATATTTTGATAAAAGCATATTTTCTATACTTTTTATCGTCATGCAGCTTAAATGATGGCTAAAATGAACTAACATCATAGAATTGCACAAAAAGTGTAGTATACTTTCTACCCAGAGGCATGGCTTGTTGGGTATGTTGACAAGAAAAACGTATTGATGGTAATACAAATAAATGGCCACACAAAAGGCAATAAAATAAAAAAGCAGAAGCTGTGCCCCTGCAATTTTAATCATCAATAAGTCGGTTCTGTCTGTCGGTTAGTTATGAAGAAAATCTTTAAGTCAAGTTTATTTTAAGGGTTCTGTTCGTTAACGGGTTAGCCAGCTTCAATAAACTAAAATGAATAAAGCAGCTTAGAATAACTAACCTCATTAGTGTCACATCACGCATTTTAATGCAGCCAACACCAAAAGGTAACCCGAGGTAGCTCATATGGCCAAAGAAAATTTTTATTGCACGTATATACTGCCCGGCAAAGCAGGATTTTTATTGGCTGGCATGGTGTTAGTCTTAGGTCTGTTTAGCTTTGCCTTGGTTAAATTGAGGCAACCCCACTACAACCATGAGTAACCCTGCTGAAGCCACCTTGCCAGAAATTAAAGTAGCCCCATGGATGCGCGGCATATTAATGCTGGGCGCAGCCTACAACATACTTTGGGGCTTTTTCATATATAACTTTCCTGAAGGCTATTATACCTGGCTGGGTGCACCTGGGCAAGTGCCTGTACAAACATTAAAAATACAAGGGGCAGGTGTGTTGTTACTGGCCGGTGTGCTGTTGGTTGCCGCCTTTGGCAGCGGCAAACGCAAATGGTTTGTTGTAGCAGCTTTTGTATGCAAAGCGCTGGGCCCCTTCTGGATATGGTATGTTGTAGCCCAGCAAACCTATACCAGAAAGGTGCTGTTTTCTATACTTACCAATGACGTTGTCTGGGCCATTGTGTTATTGGCAATTGCTGTCAGGTTTTTTAAGGTGCATGCTTACGAAAAAACATTACCAGAAGATGACGACGAGCAATAATAAAACCAACCAGGTGCTTGCCCCCAGGTGGATGGCCGTTACCCTAAAGGCCGCCGGCATTTATAATATATTGTGGGGTGCCTGGGTAAGCCTGTTTCCTTTAACGTTTTTTCAGTGGGTGGGTATGGACCTGCCGCGTTACCCTATGATATGGCAATGTGTGGGTATGATTGTGGGCGTTTACGGACTTGGTTATTACATAGCCGCTTATAACCCCTACAGGCACTGGCCCATAATACTGGTAGGCTTTTTAGGCAAAGTACTGGGGCCAATAGGCATGCTATGGTACATTGCCACAGGCGTGTTAGAGCCCGCCTTTGCCCTGCACAACATTACCAATGATTTGATTTGGCTGGTGCCCTTTGGCATTATTCTGTACCGCGCTTACAAAGCAGCAACCAATGGGTAGCCCGGTTTATTTGAAGCTTACTATTTGCCACCTGAACGCCCAGAACCATTTAATGCGGTAGCGCTGAACCCCACTTTGCTGTAGTAAGCTTTGCAGCTCGCGCTTATGGAACGAGCGCGCTACTGAAATGGGGGCGTCATTTTTAACCATGGCCGACCTTGAAAACCACTGTGTGAGTAGCTTGATAGACCAATAGGCAAACCAATGCCGCTGTAGGTCATTTATAACCAGGCCAAGGCGAGATTGCCGGTGCATTTGCCCAAAAAGCTGGCTCAGCTCTTCATTAGTAAAATGGTGGGTAAAAAGTGTGCAGGTTACAATATCAAACTCAAGTGCCTGAAACTGCTCTTCAAAAATATTATAGGTCAGGTAATTAATTTCAGGATACTGCTGGGTGTTGGCTTTTGCATAGGCTACAATGTTGGGATTGGCATCAACCCCGTACAAACTGGCTGGTATGCCCAGTTGCCGTAACATTTTAGCTATATGTACCAGCATATTGCCACCACCACACCCCAGGTCAGCAATTTTAAGGGGCTCATCATGCGTCTTTTCCTTTACCAGCTTTTTAATACCACTCAAGGTTACGTGGTTGCCGCCCAGCAGCTTGTTAATAGTATCAAGCTCTTGCAGGGTTTGCGTCAGCACCTCACCGCTGAACGCCAAATCGTCCATCAACTCTTTTTGATTTGAACGGTGCTTAAGCATAGCCATGTCCTGGTTTTAGGTATCAGTAGTATCGGGCGCAATTTTTTCTTTATGCATTACCCTGATGGTGCCGCGTAATACAGGCTTGAGGTCAGCCTTATTCAGCAAAACGGTTTTAAGGGTAGCAATATGCCTGGTAGGAAACAGTTCTTCTACCGTAATGCGTGCTATATACTCTTGCGCAGGGTACATGGGCCGCTTAAAATCAAGCTGCATCTTAAGCACCACTGTGCCCTGGCCGGGCCATTCTGTAGCCACCATATTTGAGAAAACGCTGGCGCTAAGCATGCCATGTACTATAGGCTTCTTAAAAGGTGTGGTAGCGGCAAAGTCAGCGTCAAGGTGTATGGGGTTATCATCACCACTTAAGGCAGCAAAAGCGTTGACTTGCTCCTGGCTGTAGCCAACAGTTCTTTCGTAATAATCACCTACGGTCATGGTAGTCTGTTAATTAATCTTTAAAGCGGCACGCATATTGGTAATGTGGTTGTTTAAGGCTTTGGTCCATGTCACGTCAGCCTCCCAGCCACTGCCCAGATATACATCACCAGTATACAAATGTTTTATATAGTACTTATATACAGGAGCCTCCACCGGAATGGTTCTTATGGTAGAACCGGCCGGCTCAAACACTTCTGTAATATACTCTGTCTCGCTTTCTTCAATGTTATAGTCTAACATTTGTTTTATGGTTTTACCTGTGGTGTTCAGCCGCATCAAAACGTACTGGTAGCCGGCATCCCAAATGGCCTTTTCGCCAATATTATAATCTACCAGGCCATACTCAAAAGGGTAATCGTGCAATGTGCGCAGCAGGGCAAGGTCTGTGGGGTGTGCCTTGCTGCTATCAAGCCGGGCACCGTTTAAGGCCGTAGGGTCAGTAACAGGTATGGCCAGTTTGTCAATTTTTAAGTCAGACAGGTACTCTTCAAAACGCCGGCCTTTAATTACCTTACTGGCAGAGTAGTACTCAGGAAAATCATTAATCAGAATGTTATTGCGCTGTAGGCCTTCTTGAACTGCAATCCGGTAAATTTCGCGCAGCAGGTTATCAATACTGTTTGAGCTGCCATACCACGCGCGCTGCCCCTCCTTAATAAAGTTACCAGTTTTATTGAAACCGGTAACAATAGCTTCTACCCCCTTTGGCGAGCTTTGTAAAAACAACATGTACCGCACATTGCGTTTGGCAAGGTACTTGGTAAATGTTTGTGTGGCATCAGTGCCGGAAAGAATATCATCAGCATAATACCAGGCAATGCAGTCAACACCAATTTGCCGCAGGCCGCGGTGGGCTTTCTGTGCAAACTTTTGCCAGGGCTGGCGGCTGTTAAAGCCATCGGTTTGGGCGGGCATACGCACAAATACTGCGGTGCGTTCTTGTAACAGCTTTTCGGGCAGGTAGTCAACAAAGTTTATGCTGGCAAACCCGGGTATATCATTAAAGGGCTTTGGTTGTTGGCCTAATACAGAGCCACTAATAGTTGTGAGCAGTAGTAATGGCAAGCACCACACATATAGGGGTAGGGCTTTCATAGGGATATTACTTCTATCTTTACCGTTTATAACTAAATTGGGCATTGCTTATTGTCTATGCTATTCATAAGGGCAACGGCCCCAAAATAAAACATTAAGTTACAGAAAACATTGTAACCACATGACAACTGTTTTTAAAATACACCCCGGCAGGTATTTAGTGGCCGTACTGGTGTACATGTTTTTTGCTGGGGTTGCCACACCCCTGCTGGGCCAGCAATTTAGTTACCAGCACCAGGCAGTTACTGATTTAGAGGTGTTGGCATCAGCCCAGATGACAGGAAGGGGCACAGGTACTGAAGGCAACCAAAGGGCAAGAAACTACATCATAAAAAGGCTTCAAGAAATTGGTGTTAAGCCACTGGGCAATAGCTACGAGCAACCATTTAGTGCAACCGACCGCCAGGGCAAACCCATAAAAGGCATTAACGTGGTTGGGGCCATTCAGGGGTCAGGCCCTGGCTACCTGGTTGTATCGGCCCATTACGACCATTTGGGTAAGCGGTTTGGCCGTATATTTTTTGGTGCTGACGATAACGCCTCTGGCGTGGCTGCTATGCTTGCATTGGCAGATTATTTTGCTGATAACCCACCAGTACACACATTGCTTTTGGTAGCTTTTGATGCAGAAGAACACGGCCTGGTAGGAGCCCGCCAGTTTGTTACACATTGCCCAGTACCTATTAATAAGGTGGTGCTTAATATTAATATGGATATGGTAAGCCGCAGCAGTAAGCAGGAGCTTTATGCCGCGGGCACCTACCATTACCCGCAGTTAAAGCCGTTGCTACAGACTATTGCAGGGCAACACCCAGGGGTAAAAGTAAAGTTTGGCCATGATGGTGCGCCAGGCAGCGGTGAAGACTGGTCTACCGCATCAGACCACGGCCCATTTCACAGAAAGGGCATTCCATTTATATATTTTGGGGTTGAAGACCACGCTGATTACCACAAGCCTACTGATACTTTTGATAAGATAAATCAGAAATTTTATAATGATGTAGTACGCTTTATAACACATGCTACTAAACATATAGACGCCAACTTATAATAACCACCGGGTGGGTGGCTGTTACTAACCAATGCACACTGACGTGGGTAACAAAAAGGTATAAAAATGCGGTACGGAAGCAAACACTACATACACTACCAGGCATTTTTGTTAACATCTTGCCTTTTTCTTGTACCTACTGTATGCTGGACTGCAACCTGTTTACCCCTATCAAATTAGTCTTTATCGAACAAATACATAATTTTATCTACCAATTGACCGGTCTGATCTAATCAGTGTACTGCCAAAGCTTTAAATGCCTTACATTTACAACATGCTATTAGTTACAAGTTTGCAACATAAGGCACATAAGTAACTTGGCTATGATAGGTTTTGCTGCTTTATTAGCATATTTTATATTCATGATTAAATTTCACGCTAATATTAAGCAAAACACCGTAACTTAACAGACTTCGAAATCGTATAAAAATATAGGTTTTAATCAATAATGCTTTTTTTAGTTAACTGTAAAGGGTTGAATACATAATTCAACCTTTTATTTTTTTATACCCACCTGAAAGTATTCTATTTCCCCTTTCTCGGTTCAATTTTTCTTAAAAATGTATAGCTTAGCTTTATTTAAAGGCTTTTGCACCAAACTAATTGAACGAACCGATGAAAACCGTTAAGCATACCCTTCTTGTGATTTTGTTGCCGCTGCTGGTGGTGCTGGCTGCCTGTAACTCTGGCAACACCAGCCATGAGCAGGCAGGCACTGCCAATGCCCAGGCTAAGGCAGAGCCTAACCCCCCAGCACCAGGCTTTAACGCTGCCAAATCTGACCAGGCTGCTGTGAAGCTGGCTGATGAGGTGATGGAAGCCCTGGGCGGCAGAAAACAATGGGACGATACCCGCTATATTGAATGGACCTTTTTTGGCCGCCGTAAGCTACTTTGGGATAAGCACGCTGGCCATGTACAGGTTGAAGTGCCCACCACAGGCCTGAAGGTGCTGCTGGATATGAATAACAACCAGGGCATGGTGTGGTTCAACGACCAGCAGCAGCTAGAGGCCGATACAGTGAGCAAGTACCTGGCCAGAGCTAAAAACTGGTGGATTAATGACTCATACTGGCTGGTAATGCCCTACAAGTTAAAAGACAGTGGTGTTACACTTACCTATGTAGGTGAAGATACCGTGCAGGAAGGTGGAGCGGCACAGGTAATTGAGCTGCGTTTTGAAGGGGTAGGGGTTACGCCACAAAATAAATACCTGGTTTATGTTGACCCTGGCAGCAAGCTGGTAAACCAGTGGGCTTACTATACTAATGCCAATGATACTGTACCGGGCTTTGTATTGCCCTGGGAAGGTTATAAAGAATACAATGGCATTAAATTACCCAGCGGCCATGGCATGCTAAAGCGTGGCAGAACCACCCCAAGCTTAGCCAATGTAGCTGTATATACCACGCTGAGCCCTGACCCATTTGCAAAGTTAACACCAAACCAATAACCCGTTACACATGAGCAAACTTACCCTGTACAGCATGGTACTAACGCTGGTGCTAATGGCCTGTAGCCAAAAAAAGCCAACAGAGGTACCTCAAAGCCAACCCAAAGCCAACCCTATTACTGAAAAGGCAGGCCAGTATGAAACAGTGCGCCTTACAACAGACCTTAGCCAGTTAAGTGATAGCCAGAAGCAGCTGATTGGCCTGTTGATTGATGCCTCAAAAATTATGGACAACCTGTTTTGGTACGAGGCTTATGGTGATAAAGACGCCTTTTTGGCAGGCCTTGATGAGCAAACCAGGGCCTATGCCACCATTAATTATGGCCCTTGGGACAGGCTGGACGATAACAAACCTTTTATAGCAGGGGTAGGTGAAAAGCCCCTGGGCGCCAATTATTACCCGGCTGATATGACTAAAGAAGAGTTTGAGCTGGCCGAACTACCTGATAAAGAAAGTCTGTACACTTTTATTAGAAGAAATGAAGATGGCACCTTGAAAACGGTACCCTTTCATGAAGCGTTTAAAGAGCCTGTAACCCAAGCCGCTGACCTTTTAAGGCAGGCTGCTCAGTTGGCAGAGAATGAAGCACTGAAGAAGTACCTGACTCTAAGGGCCGAGGCACTTCTTACAGATGAGTATTATGAGAGTGACCTGGCATGGATGGATATGAAAGACAACCAGATTGATGTGGTTATTGGCCCAATAGAAAACTATGAAGATAAGCTGTACAATTACAAAACAGCTCATGAAGCATATGTGCTGGTTAAAGATATGGAGTGGAGCAAACGCCTGGAGCGCTTTGCCCAATACATGCCTGAACTGCAGCGTGGGTTGCCAGTGCCTGATGCCTACAAACAGGAAAAGCCAGGCACTGATGCTGAGCTGAATGCATATGATGTAGTGTATTACGCTGGCGATTGCAACGCAGGCAGCAAAACAATTGCTATTAACCTACCCAATGACGAGCGCGTGCAAATAGAAAAAGGCACCAGGCGTTTACAACTGAAAAATGCCATGCGCGCTAAGTTTGATAAAATTATGGTGCCCATTACTGAATCTTTAATTAGTGCTGAGCAGCGCCAGTACGTCACCTTCGATGCCTTTTTTGCCAATACTATGTTTCATGAAGTAGCACATGGCCTGGGCATT
>CAZXTW010000169.1:0-10034 GCA_964643525.1 uncultured Roseivirgaceae bacterium | reverse complement strand
TTTCTGAGCGCATGGCCCCAATCACTACATCTGCCTCTTCTAAGGCGTTGGCCAGGTTTACGGGGTCAAGGGTAGAGGTAAACACATGGTGGTTCAACTCTTGGCGTATGCGGCGCAGCTTGTAAATATGGTTGTCAAAAATCTGTACCTGCGCGCCCAAGCCCAATGCCGCGCGTGCGGCGTACTCGCCCACTGTACCTGCCCCAAGTATCAGCACCTTGGTGGGGGGCACACCAGTAATACCACCTAGTATAATACCCTTGCCACCGGCTATATTGCTCATGTACTCAGCAGCAATACCCATTACGGCACTGCCGGCAATTTCTGACATGGCCCGCACCACGGGCATGCCACCTACCAGGTCTTCAATTAACTCATAGCCAATGGCTGTAATCTTCTTCTGGTTAATGGCTTCAATAAACTGCACGGTCTGGTCGCCCAACTGCAGGGCCGAAACCAGGGTTTTACCGGGCTTAATATAGCCAATCTCTTCTATGGTGGGGGGACCTACCTTCAGTATCAGATCGGCCTCAAAGGCTTCTTTATGGCTGTAAACAATGGCAGCGCCCGCATCAGAGTAGTCATTGTCACTATACTTGCAGTTTTTGCCTGCATTGCTTTCTACCTTCACCTCGTGGCCGTTGCTGGTAAGCACGGCAACCGCCTGCGGCGTGAGTGATACTCGGTTTTCCTGGCGTGATATTTCTTTGGGTATACTCAGGTAAAGGCCTTTGTTGCCTTTTTTAACTGCAAGTAATTGTTCCTGGGGGTATAGGCTGCGTTCTTTGGCCAACTCTTCAAGGCCTGCTTTGTATTGTTCACTCATGCTTACTAATCAGTAATTGCCTGCCCTGCTCACTGGTGGGGCTGATGTCTATGCTGATGTACTCGTTGTCTATTAAACTTTCAATTTGTTGGGGCCATTCAATAAAGCAATAACTGCCCGAGTCAAGGTATTCTTCTACACCCATGTCTAGCGCCTCGGCCTGGTTTTTAATGCGGTAAAAGTCAAAATGGTAGTAACGTTGCCCATTATTATCTTCATACTCATTAACCAGCGCAAAAGTGGGGCTGTTTACAGTATCTACCACGCCAAAGGCCCTACCCAAGGCCTTAATAAAGGTAGTTTTGCCAGCCCCCATGGCTCCATTGAATAACCACACCCGCGCCTGCCCTGCCGCATCAATGCATTGCCTGGCGGCGCGGTCAATCTCATCAAGCCCATCATAACTAATGGTTACAGTGCCTGAAGCCATGGCTAACTCTTTTTCGAAGATAGCGAAATAATCGGAATTATCACTTCTTCTAAGCTAATGCCCCCATGCTGAAACGTGTCATTATAATACTTCACATAATGGTTATAATTATTGGGGTAAGCAAAGAAGCGGTCTTCAATGGCAAACACGTAAGAGGTAGACACATTAATTTTGGGCAGGTGTATGCTTTCGGGTTTTCTAATGGCATATACCTCGTCAGCATCAAAGGCCAAATGTTTACCCTGCTTGTCAGGCAGGTTGGTATTTGTATTGCGGTCGCCAATAATCTTGGTTGGTCGCTTTACCCGAATGGTGCCATGGTCGGTGGTAATAATTACCCGCGCCCGCTTTTCGGCAATGCGCTTCAGCATATCAAACAGAGGCGAGTGGGCAAACCACGATTGGGTAATTGACCGGTAGGCCGATTCGTCAGGAGCCAACTCGCGAATCACCTCCAGGTCGGTACGTGCGTGCGAGAGCATATCAACAAAGTTGTATACAATGGCGTTCAGCTGGTTACCCATCAGGTTATTAATACTATCGGCCAGCTGCTTACCTGCGTTCAGGTTCTTAATCTTATTATAGCTCCACTTAATATTGAGCTTGCTGCGCTTGAGCTGCTGCTCTAAAAAGGCATCTTCATTGTTGTTTTTGCCTTCTTCCTGGTCTTCACCTACCCACAGGTTTTTGTAATGCCGGGCCATATCAAGCGGCAACATGCCCGAAAATATGGCGTTACGGGCATAGGCTGTGGTGGTGGGCAGTATAGAATAATAATAATCTTCATTATCAACCGCATAGTACTCAGCCAGCATAGGCTCTATCACCTTCCACTGGTCAAGGCGCAGGTTATCAATCAGCACAAAAAATATAGGGCTGTCGTCTTCTTCCAACATCGGGAAAATGCGCTTGCGCATCATGTGGTGGCTCAGCAGGGGTTTGCTAATATTGGGGTTGTTCAGCCAGTCTTCATAATTATCAGCAATAAACCGTATAAAATTGGCGTTGGCCTCCGTCTTCTGCATATCCAGCACCTCACCCATGCTGCGGTCTTCCGTCTTGTCAATCTCCAACTCCCAATACACCAGCTTGCGGTACACCTCTATCCACTCATCATGGTCCATATGCTCATTAAAGGCCATGCTAATATTGCGGAAGTCCTGCTGGTAACCCAGGTTGGTTTTTTCTGACACCAGCCTTTTGTTGTCAAGTATCTTCTTGACTGACAGCAATATCTGGTTGGGGTTAAGCGGTTTAATGAGGTAATCATCAATTTGAGAGCCAATGGCCTGGTCCATAATATGCTCTTCTTCGCTTTTGGTAATCATAATCACAGGCAGGTTGGGCCTAATGCCTTTAATATGGCCCAGGGTTTCCAGGCCGGTCATTCCGGGCATATTTTCGTCTAAAAACACCACGTCAAAGTTCTGCTGCTCGCACATATCCAGGGCATCGGCCCCACTGTTTACGGCAGTTACTTCGTAGCCTTTGTTGTTCAAAAACAATATATGTGGTTTTAGCAGATCGATCTCATCGTCGGCCCATAAAATATTATATCTTTGCATCTGCAAATACTTTTAGTATTCTGGTGATAAAACAATTCATTTTTACGGAGGAAAACAACAGGAGAGCCTTTTGAATAAGCACAAAATCATCAACGATCCGGTTTACGGTTTTATTACCATTTACAGTGATCTGGTTTTTGATATTATTGAACACCCGTTTTTTCAGAGGTTACGGCGCATCCGGCAGTTAGGTTTAACTGATATGGTATACCCAGGTGCGCTGCACACGCGGTTTCACCATGCCTTGGGGGCCATGCACCTGATGGGCAACACGCTTGATTCATTACGCAACAAAGGGCATGCCATTAGTGATGACGAGTATGAGGCCTCATTAATTGCCATTTTACTGCATGATGTTGGCCACGGCCCTTTTAGCCATGCCCTTGAGTTTAGCCTGATACCGGGCATGAACCACGAAACCATGAGCCGTGCCCTGATGGCCCTGCTCAATGAAACGTTTGGCGGGCGCCTGGCCATGGCCATGGCTATGTTTGAAGGCAGCTATGAGCGTAAATTCTTTAACCAGCTGGTGGCCAGCCAGCTTGATATTGACCGGCTGGACTACCTGAACCGCGACAGCTTTTTTACCGGCGTTTCTGAAGGTACAGTAGGGGCCGAACGCATTATTAAGATGCTAGACATACACGACGACCAGATTGTGGTGGAAGAGAAAGGCATTTACAGCATAGAGAATTTTCTGGGGGCCCGGCGGTTGATGTACTGGCAGGTGTATTTGCACAAAACGGCCCTTAGTGCAGAGAAAATGCTGATACAAATCATCAGGCGTGCTAAAAAGCTGGCCCTTGACGGGCATGAGGTATTTGCCACACCAGCCCTGGCCCCGTTTTTAATGCAGGATATTGAAGCCGACGCAGTATTGCAAAACCCTGCCCTGCTAGAAAACTATGCCGCCATTGACGATCACGACATATGGGCTGGCATTAAGGTATGGGCCCAGCACCCCGATGCCATTTTGGCCCGCCTCAGCACCATGTTGCTCAACCGCCGCTTGTTTAGGGTAATCATGGGCAATGAGCGCCCCGATAGCAAGCAAGTAAAGCAACTGGAGGCCCGCATCAAAGAAGTGTACAACCTGGCTGCACACCAAACAGGGTATTTCCTGGCCAGGGGATCAATAAGCAATGCCGCTTATATTGCCAGCGGGCAGCATATTAATATCAAAACCAAGCATGGCAAGGTGGCTGATATTGCCATTGCAAGCGACTTGCCCAACATTAAGGCCATGAGCAAAATTGTCAAGAAATACTACCTATGCTGGCCTAAAGATGTATATTTGTGAAAATTTAAACGGCGTGTGTTGAATGGAATTTAGTGTAAACCAGATTGCTGCAATAGTTGGTGGAAGCATTGAGGGTGATGGAGATTTGAAGATTAACAATGTAGGAAGTATTGAAGACGCTTCACCCGGTTGCATTACCTTTTTATCGAACCCCAAGTACGAGCCCCACATCTACACCACCAAGGCCAGCGCTGTAATTGTTAACCGCGCTTTTAGCCCCAAAAAAGGCCTTTCTGCTACTTTAGTTTGTGTTGATGACCCTTATGTGGCTTTTACGCAATTGCTTGAAGAGTACCAGCGGATGCTTAGCCTAAGCAAGCAGGGCGTAGAAGAACCTTGCTACTTAGGCCAGGACGTAACTTTGGGCCAGCACCTTTACCGAGGTGCTTTTTCGTATATTGGCAATAACAGTGTTATTGGCAACCACGTTAAAATATACCCCCATGCCTATATTGGCGATGGGGTAACCATTGGTGATAATACCGTGGTGTATGCTGGCGCTAAGATTTATGCCAACACCCAAATTGGCAAGCATTGCACCATCCATGCCGGTGCGGTTATTGGTAGCGATGGTTTTGGTTTTGCCCCCCTGCCAGATGGCAGCTACCGCCCCATACCCCAACTGGGTAATGTCATTTTAAAAGATCATGTAAGTATAGGCGCTAATGCAACTATTGACTGTGCTACTATGCGCAGTACCATTGTGGGTACTGGCACCAAGCTAGATAACCTGGTGCATGTAGCACATAATGTTGAAATTGGCAACCATGTGGTTGTAGCCGCACAAGCCGGGGTATCGGGCTCATCATCAATTGGCAATTATGTTCAAGTTGGTGGCCAGGTAGGCATTAGCGGGCACATTCATATTGCTGATAAGGCCTTGATTGGTGCTCAAAGCGGTGTAGGCCATAACGTAAAAGAAGGCGAGCGCCTGCTGGGGTCGCCAGCATTTGAAATCAGGTCTCACATCAAATCACACGTGTTATTTAAGCGGCTTCCTGAATTGAATGAGCGCATTAAGGAATTGGAAGAAAAAACACTAAATTTGCCGACCACTAAGGAGAAATAATGAATATTAAGCAGCAGACGATTAAAGAACCGATTACGGTTTCAGGGGTTGGCTTGCATACTGGGGTGGTATCGAATATGACTTTTCTGCCAGCCAAACCCGACCATGGTATTAAGTTTCAGCGGATTGACCTTCCAGACCAACCGATTGTAGATGCCGATGTAGATTATGTGGTTGATGTGAGCCGAGGCACTACTATAGAGCACAACGGCGCACGCATTAACACTGTAGAGCACACCATGGCTGCTTTGGTAGGCCTTGAGGTTGATAATGTGCTGATACAACTCGATGGCCCTGAGCCACCCATTATGGATGGCAGCTCAAAAATGTTTGTTGAAGCCCTTGAAAAGGCCGGCCTGGAAGAACAGAATGCCCTGCGTAACTTCTTTGAAGTACCAGAAAGCATATTTTACCGCGATAAGTCAAGAGACGTTGAAATTGCCGCCCTACCCCTGAATGACTACCGGGTAACGGTAATGGTTGACTATAATAGCCCCGTATTGGGCAGCCAGCATGCTACCCTTACTGATGTGAGTCAGTTTGCTAAAGAAATCAGTGCCTGCCGTACTTTTTGCTTTTTACACGAGCTGGAAATGCTGTACGAGCAAAACCTGATTAAAGGTGGCGATTTGAATAACGCCATTGTGGTGGTAGACCGCGTGGTGAAAGATGATGAACTGGAACATTTGGCCTCTTTGTTTAACCAACCTAAAGTTGAAGTACGCAAAGAGGGTATATTGAATAATGTTGAGCTGCGCTATAAAAATGAGCCTGCCCGCCACAAACTGCTTGATGTAGTAGGTGATCTTGGCCTGGTAGGCCGCCCCATTAAAGCGCAAATTCTGGCTGCCCGCCCTGGGCATGCCGCCAACGTAGCGTTTGGCCGTAAGCTTAAGAAAATGATGACGCGCACCAACAAAAGCAGCGTGCCACATTATGACCCCAAGCTGCCGCCAGTGCTGGGCATTGATAAAATCATGAATTTGCTGCCCCACCGCTACCCTTTTGCCTTGATTGATAAAATCATCCACCTTGACGATACTACCGTAGCAGGGGTTAAAAATGTAACCATTAGTGAGCCTTGTTTTCAAGGGCACTTTCCTGAAAACCCGGTTTATCCCGGCGTGTTGCAGATTGAAGCCATGGCTCAAACAGGCGGCGTACTGGTGATGACAGCCATGGACGACCCCAATAAGTATTGGACCTATTTTATTGGTATAGAAAATTTCAGGTTCCGTAAAATGGTACTGCCCGGCGATACTGTGGTGTTCAGATGTAATTTGGTGGCGCCCATTAAACGCGGTATTGCCAAGATGGAAGGTAAAGCCTATGTAGGCGACAGTTTGGTGTGCGAAGGCACCATGACAGCAAGCATTGTTAAGAAGAAAGTATGAACCAACCCCTGAGCTACATTGATCCACAGGCTAAAATAGCCCAGAATGTGGTTATCGAGCCTTTTACGGTAATTGAAAAAGATGTTGAGATTGGCGAAGGCTCCTGGATAGGCCCTCACGTAACCATTCACTCAGGGGCTAAAATTGGTAAAAACTGCAAGATATTTCCCGGTGCAGTAATTGCCGGTCTACCCCAGGACCTGAAGTTTGAAGGCGAAAGAACTACCGCTGAAATTGGCGATAATACAGTAGTGCGCGAGTGTGTAACCATAAGCCGGGGTACCAAAGACAAATACACCACGTCAATTGGGCAAAACTGCCTGCTGATGGCTTATGTACATATTGCCCATGATTGCACTATTGGCAACAACTGCATTATGGTCAATGCAGTGCAGCTGGCAGGCCACGTTACTATTGAAGACCACGCCATAGTAGGTGGTGCCAGTGCCGTACACCAGTTTGTAAATATTGGGGCACATGTGTTTGTAGCAGGTGGCTCACTGGTGCGCAAAGATGTACCCCCTTTTACCAAAGCCGGCCGCGACCCGTTAAGCTATGTAGGTATTAACTCTATAGGGCTACGCCGTAGAGGCTTCTCGAACGAAAAAATTCGCGAAATACAGGAGGTATACCGCTACGTGTATTTGAAAGGCCTGAACAATGCCACCGCCTGCGACCTGATAGAACTGGAAATGCCCCCCTCACGTGAGCGTGATGAAATTCTGAATTTCATTCGCAATTCAGAACGTGGGGTAATGCGAGGCACCAACCAATAAGAGCATTACCTGGTGGAGGTAAAGTTGCAGCAATTGGCCAAGCGGTATAACCGCGAGTGGCTGTTCCGATCATTAGACTATACTTTTGCCACGGGCCAGGCCTATGCCATAACAGGGCATAATGGCAGCGGTAAATCTACCCTGCTGCAGCTCATTGCAGGCATGATGCCCCCCACCAAAGGCTCAGTTACTTACAGCGTAAATAACCAAACGGTAGAGGCCGAACAGATATTCAGGCACCTGACCCTGGCAGCACCCTACTTAGAGTTAATTGAGGGTTTTACACTTAAAGAGTTGTTGCAATTTCACTTTAAGTTCAAGCCCATTGTACAGGGGCTATCATTACGTGATGTTGTGCAACGCATGTATCTGGAAGCTGCCCTGAACAAGGTTGTGGGCAACTTCTCGAGCGGAATGAAACAACGCCTCAAGCTGGGTCTTGCCTTTTTTAGCGACTGCCCTTTGCTGTTACTTGACGAGCCAACCAGTAATTTAGACCAGCAGGGCAGCCAATGGTATTTAGAGCACGTGCAACAACTGGTTGGAAAAAGAACCATTGTAATATGCTCTAACCAGACGGCTGAATACCCGTTTTGCAACTATGTAGTAAGCGTACCAGACTATAAAAATTAATCATTATTTTCTGGAGGCGGGTTTTAATTACTTCTTGATTGTATTACTTTAGAGGATGTGTATTTTTACAATGTCCTTAGAAAATAAGAGAATAAACAATTAGACCAATGAATAAGATCCTTAACGTTTTTTCCGTTCTATTGGTATTGTCTTTGGTAGTATTTGCTAGCTGTGGAGACAGTGGTGGGGATGACCCAGGCACACCAACCGAAACTGCTCAGCAAATTGCTATTAACAGATTAACCAACGGCGGACCCTGGACTTTGGGCACCTCTGGTACTGTAACAGGCCCTAATGGCGATGTTTCAGCCGATTTCACCAATTTCCAGATTGTTTTTACCGCAACTACCTATACAACTACTGGAAGTGTTGCCGAGATTTGGCCCAACGAAACTGCAAACTGGAGCTTTGCCAGCACCGATGCTAATGATGCTTCTGCATTTGTTAGAGGTGACGGTGTAGTAATCAGTTCAACCATTAACGAAAGCAACATTACCCTGATCTTTACCGTACCTGAAACTTCAGGCAGAGGTGCAGGGTTTGCCGGTGAGTACACCGTGCGCCTTGAGGCTACGAATTAATTGCTATAATTGATTATATAATTGGTAATGCCTTGCATGTATATGCAAGGCATTTTTTTATGCTCATCTTTTATATGTCTTCACCAGTATGGCCCTCTTCAATAGGGCTTTGGCCCGCAACCTGCTGCCAACAGTCAACTCATCATTCATAATTCATCACCCATAATTCCTTAGCTGCTCATCACTCATAATTATTTAGCCGCTTTTATCCCCCATCCCCTAAGATTCCCAGGCCTTTGGCCAATCGTCAATTCATCCCTCATCACCCATAACTCCTAATTCATAATTATTCAACTCAACCCTTGCTATAAAAAAACCACAGCCAACAAAGGCTGTGGTTTTTGATTAAACTATTGATGATTATTTCTACAGAATCAATTACTTGATCAGCACCTTCCCTACAATACTGCCTTGCTGGCTTTGTATTTGTACAAGGTACAGTGTGGCACCACCGTTGGTGGGCAGGCTTACTTCTAACGTGCTGCTACGGGCGCTGCGGTTGTCAATAGTGCGCACCATCTGGCCTGACAAGTCATAAATGCTAATGGTAGCAGCAGCCTGGGCCCGATCTGCAAAACGAATGTGCAATCGGTTGCCAAAGCTGTATACCAGCGGCTGGCTGGTTACTGCGGCAGAGGTATTGGCACCCACGCGAGCGCTGGCCATGGTAGCTGTAAACTTTTGCGTAGCCGACCAGTCAGAACGGATGTTCAGTGCAGTATCGCATACCGTGCGTACCTGCCAACGGTACTGTCTACCAGCAAGCAGGCTATCAGCATCAAAGCTGGTACCGGCCAGTGTTACATACTGCCAGGGCTGGCCACGTTCGCGGTACCGCAGGGTATACTCGGTTACATTGGCCGCAGCGGCCCAGCTAAAGGTGGCACTACTACTGGTAATATTGGTAGTTTGCAAGTTGGCTGGTACAGCACAATAAGGCACTCCATTGGTAGCAAAAATTAAACGTTCGCTCCATTGCGAGGCCAGGGTTAAATCTTCCGTGCAGAAGGCCCTTACCCGCACCCGATAGTCCATACCGCTCAACAGGCCTGATACGACAAGGGCCGTGCTATCAGCAAATACCCTGGTGGCAGGCTGCCTGCTGTTACGCAGTTTATAATTTACCAAATAGGTGGTGGCGCCAGGCACGGCATTCCAGGTAATCAGCGCCTCATTGTCATTCAATACAGTAGCAGCCACGCCTGTTGGGGCCTTACAGGCTGCTTCGCCAGTGGTAAACACAAAGTCGCGGCTATTCCAGGCTGAACGTTCATTGGTAGCCACATCACAAATGCTACGCACACGCCACACATATTCAGTACCTGAGTAAAGCCCGGTTAAATCAAGGCTATTGGTTAGGGTGGTTACTCGGGTATGGCCACCTCTGCTGCCACGTACCTTATACCGCACCTGGTATGCCTCTGCACCTTCAACAGCAGCCCAGGTAAGGGTAGCCGATG
>CAZXTW010000168.1:0-10052 GCA_964643525.1 uncultured Roseivirgaceae bacterium | reverse complement strand
GTCAGTAGTAAACGGTATGTACACCTCGGTGGCCTGGGCATACTTGATAATATTGCTGGTTAGCTCTTGCAGCACGCGGTACAGGGCAATTTCTGCCACCGGGCTAAACCGGTGGGGCAGGTCGTAAGCATCAAACGAAATGGCAATGCCCCCCGCCATATTAATGCGGTCAACAAAAGCACGCACAGCGGCAAACAACCCCTCCTGTATTAAAATGCGGGGCATCAGGTTAAAGGCAATGTTCCTGATTTCGGTATGGATGTCGCTCAATATGGCCGTTGAATTGTCGTACAAATTGGCACTGCGTTCCGGGCTGCCATTTTCATGCTGCTTCAGGCTGCTGATGTTCATATGCAGGGCGTTAATGAGCTGGCCCAGCCCATCGTGCAGGTCAGTGGCAAAGCGCTTGCGCTCCTGCTCTTGCGAATCAATGACTGAGCGTATCTGCGCTTCGCGCATGCGCAGCTTCTGCTCTTGAAAAATGGCTGCCTGCCGTGCCTGGTAGCGCTGCCGCCACAGGTAAAAGCCTATAAGCACTGCCACCAGAGCCACTGCCAGCAAACCTATAAACAGGCTGTTGCGCTGTATAATGGCCTGGCTTAACTGGTTTTGGGCATTCAGTGTGGCTATTTGCTGGTCTTTCTTTTCAGTTTCGTACTGGGTTTGCAGCTCGGCAATTTGCTTGTCGCGTGCCTGGTCGGTCAGGCTGTCTTTATACACCGTGGCCATAGTCAGGGCCTGGTAGGCAGCCTGGTAATTGCCGGCGCGGCTGTGCAGCTTTACCTGTAGCTCGTAAGTGTCTTTGAGCTTATTAAGGTTATTCATGTCTTTGGCCATGGTCAGGCTGCGGTTGCCATAAGTAAAGGCAGTGGTGAGCTGCCCCAGCTCGGCATAGGTGCTGGCCAGTACGTTAAGCAGTACAATCTGGTCGTACGGGTTAGTAACCTGGCCGTTTTCATAAATGCGGTAGGCGTTGTTGAGGTGCACCAGGGCAGAATCATACTGGCCCAGTTTGTTGTACGTATTGCCCAGCTCAGTGCTGGCCAGGCAGTAGTTTTTCATATCGTTGGCGACCAGGGCTGCCGGCAGGGTGCGCTTGAAGTAGTATTGCGCACTGTCAAGGCGATTCAGCTTTAAGTAGGCATTGCCCAGGTTGTTCAGCGTTTTTTGAATGTTGGCATTGGTGCCGGTCTGGGCAATGCCCTGCTTGGCTTTGATTGATTTCAGGTACCAGGCAATGGCCTCGGGGTATTGCTCACGCAAAAAGTGCACGTTGCCTATGTTGAGCAGAATATTGCCTATGTGGCGTTGGGCATCTTCCTGCTCGGCAATGCGCAGGGCGTTAAGGGTGTAGGTAATTGACTTTTCGTATTGGCCCTGGTTTTGGGCAATCAGGCCCAGGTTGGTGTAAGCCACCATTTGGCCCAGCTGGTGGCCCATGGCTTCGTAGGCCTGCCGGGTTTGCTCAAGGTACCACGCGGCCGAGTCATACTGGCCCGTAACCCAATAAATAACGCCTACATTGTTAAGGCAGTAGCTTAGCAGCTCGGTATGGCCCTCTTGTTTGGCCAGGGCAATGGCCTCATGGCCGTAGGCAAAGGCCTGCTGTGGGTTGGCATTTTTTACCAGCCAGCTCAGGGTGGCCAGTACATCGGCTCGGGCAGAGTCATTGATGTTGGTGGTGAGCACCTGCTCAAGGCTGTCAATTTGGGGTGTCTGGGCACTTGCCCACCCCAGGGTGGCAGCCAAAAGCAGGGGTAGTAACAGGGGTTTCATAGGCGCATTGGGTATATACCTACCATCAGGTAGTGCCAATATACCAAATTACCCTGATTGATGCCCGCAGGCCTTTTTTGCTCTTTTGTAATCACAAAACCAAACCCGTTCACACCATGAAACTGATCACATTATTATTAGCAATTTGTTTGGTGGCACCGGTAGCCTATGGCCAAACACTAACCGAAAAAGATATTAACGACAAAGGCTCGTTAAAGCCTGCCAAGCTGGTAAATGCCCCGCGCAAGGTGTACATCCAGAGTTTTAAGGTACTGTACCAGATGCTGGCCGAAGCTGAAGCTACTGCCCACGGCGGGCGGCAGTTTGGCGGTGGCAAGGTGGCCGGTAAAGCCACGGCGCGCATGGCCGTGGGCGTAAAGGGCGTTGATGTACCCGACCTGCAAGAGGTAACCAACCAGTTGTATGCTGAGTTTGTGGCCGAGCTGAAAAGCAACGGCTTTGAAATTATGACCGGTAAAGATGCACAGGGCATTAAGTTTTACGAAAACTGGGAGCTGATTGAAGGGCCCCATGTAAACCAGGAGCAGCTGCCCGGTTATTTAATGGTGGCCCCTGAAGGGTACGATTACCTGGTAAAGCGGGTAACCAAAAAAGGCAAAGAGAAAACTACCTTTTTAGATAAAGCTTATGTGGTGAGTAAGCAAATGGACGACGTGATTGTGGCTGATGTGCAGTTTGTGCTGCCCTCAATTTGGTTAGATGCCAAAAGCAGCCAGTTTTTGGGCACAGCCAAGGTGAAGGGCGGGCCGGCCTTTCAGTTACAGAATGCCACCGTGAAGTTTCAAAGCGGGCAGGGCAAGGGCATGATACCCAAAGCCTCTTACTACACCATGTTAAAAAAGCCTGTGCCCATACCGGGTGTATTTAAGGCTGAAAAGTTTAAGGCGGCCACTTTAACACAAAAGACTACCGTACCCAGTTATGCCTCGTTTTTTACGGTTAATAATGTAAAGGTTGACCTGGGCAATTACATAGAATGCGATGCCAATGAGTACAAGACTGCTGCCAAAAACGTAATGGATCAGTACATGGGGTTGGTTATGGATAGCTTTTTGGCCAACGCCAAATAGCTGCCACCAATACCTGTTTTAATTATAAAGCCCCCGGCCATTGTTGGTTTGGGGCTTTTTTGTGCTTTGTGGCGTAACTTGGCCATAATAGCCAGAACAATTGCACGCATGAATAGATTATTGGTACTGGTGGCCGCCCTTTTTACAGGCATGGCTGCCTACGCACAACAAGAAAAGACTATGACTGTAAATTATTTGGCCCTGGGCGACTCATATACCATTGGCGAAAAGGTAGAACGGAACAAAAACTGGCCCAACCAACTGGCCCAAAGGCTCAATGCCAAGGGCTATGCCATAGCTGAGCCGCGCATTATTGCGGTTACCGGCTGGACCACTGACGAGCTGATTGAGGGCATTGCCAAGAGCGACCTGGGTAGTGAGGCCCGGTTTGACCTGGTGTCATTATTAATAGGGGTAAACAACCAGTACCGGGGCTACCCCATTGAACAGTATAAAAAAGAGTTTAGGCAACTGCTGCAGCAGGCCATTGCCTTTGCCGGTGGTGATGCCACAAAGGTGTTTGTAGTGGCCATACCAGATTATGGGGTTACGCCCCTGGGCCAGGGGAAAGACCCAGAAAAGATTGACCGTGAGCTGCGGCAGTACAACCAGATAGCCAGAGATATGGCAGCTGAGTACGGCATACCTTTTGCTGATACGTATGCAGCCTCAAAGCAGGCCCTGGGCCAGCCAACCCTTACCGCCAGTGACGACCTGCACCCTTCGGCCCAGATGTACAGCCTATGGACTGACGTGATTGAGCCGGTGGCAGAAGCCCTTGTAAAGGCCCAGCAATAGGGGCCTTGCTATTGCTTACCGTACAATTTGCACCCACCCGCGAAACTCGCGGGGTACTTCATCATTAAAGCGCACTACGTAAAAGTATACACCGGCGGCCAGGTTGCCGCCGTTCCAGTCGTTGCGGTAGCCGGCGGCGTTAAATACCTGCTTGCCGTACCGGTTATAAATGCTTACCTGGTTGTTGGGGTACACCTCAATATCGCCTACCACAAAGTTGTCGTTAATATTATCACCATTAGGTGTAAATACATTATGAAAGGTAAGGGGGTGCTCAAAGGTGAGCGTGATGCGGTTGCTCCATGAGCGCTGGCCAGTGCCCTGCTCAACAGCGGCCACACGAAAGCGGTGTACAAACCCATCCAGCGCATCCAGCGGCCCCAGCTCAGTAGCATTAGGGGGCAGTTCTGCAAACAGGCTAAAGTCAGCCTCATCATCCAGGCGGCGCCATACCTCGTAGCGCTCTAAACCAGCTACCCAGCCGGGAAAGGCATTCCAGCTCAGCTCAATGGTGTTGGCGGCTTCGCTGCCTATGCCTGTCAATACCCCATTGTTCAGCGGTGGGGTAACCAGCCGCTGCTGGCAGCCGTTTTCGTAACCTACCCTGAAAATGTACACATCGTCATCAATGTCAGACCCGCCCTGCACAAAATTGTTGGTGGTTATGTCATTGAACTCAATCCGAATGGGGCTGCCGTCCAGGTCCCTCAGCAGGTTTAGCGGTGGTTGCAGGCGGCTGGGGTCATTGGCCTGCCACTGTACAATTACGCTGCGGTCGTCAGCGTTGACCGTAACCAGGCGCAGGTCAATGCGGGTGGTGTCTTCAAATACACGTACGGGTACAATGTTGCTCTCGCCAAAGCAAACGGTATCTTGCGTTACAGAGCTTTCTGATACCTGCAGGGTGTGGTTGCCCACACCATCCCAGCTTATTGATACTTCATTGGTGCCCTGCCCCTCTACAATTTGCCCGCCTGCTACCTGCCAGTTGTAGCTTGAGCCATTGGTATTAATTACACTGTACAGGTTTTCGTCTTTCAGGTTCAGGCATACGTCAGTGAGGCCCTGCGGGGCCTGCGTCTGTAAAAATGTATTGATGCGCACATCAAGCTGGCTGGTACTGCTGGTGCAGCCAAAGGTGTTGATGGCTGTGGTGGTTACCTGGGCATTGTTGCGTGTATCGCCCCAGTCAATGCGTATGCGCCCGTTGTTGGTAGGGGGTGCTGCTGTGCCCCCTGTTACTGACCATTGGTAGGTTAAATCGGGCAGCGAGTCGGCCACCCAGTACAATACCTGGGTTACGCCGGGGCATACTGAAGCGCTACCTGTCAGGGCCGGGGCATTGGGTACGGGGTTCAGTACCAGCCTAAAGCCATCGGTTACGGTGCAGGCACCCCGCGTTACCGTTACAGAATAAAAGCCATCTTCACCTGCGGTAAGGGTAGGGGTGGTGCTGCCGTCGTTCCACAAATAGCTGGGGTTGCCACTAATGGGGCCAGGGTCAAGCAGCAGGCTATCGCCAGTGCAAATGGCGGTATCTGGCCTGAGCAGCACCGTGGGTGGGTCGTCATAGCTCAGCGCCACAGTATCAGTAACCAGGCACGGGCCCCTGGTTACGGCCACCCAGTAGGTATCTGGGCTGTTTACGGTAATGGCCGTGTCGGTGCTGCCGGTGCTCCAGGTATAAGTGGCTGGTGTGGCTGCGGCATTAAAGGTAATGGGGTCAAAGGCGCAAAGGGTAGTGTCACTGCCCAGGTCAACTACAGGGCGTGGGGTGGTTTGTACGGTTATAGAGTCTCTAACAAGGCAGGCCCCCACAGAAACATCTACCCAGTAAATGCCGGGCTGGGTTACAGCAAGGGTGGGGCTGGTGTTGCCATTGTTCCAGACAAAGCTACCTCCGGGCCTTGCGCCAGCATCTATTACGGCAGTATCACCTTCACAAATAGTCAGATCGGGGCCAAGGTTTACAACAGGAGGGGCCTCGTATATAACCACAGTTGAATCAACCACCACACATACCCCCCGTGATACAGTTACAGTATAGGTGCTGGGTTGGGTAACTTGTATAATGCGCTCGGTGCCTACTACATCGCCATTGCTGTTGGTCCATAAGTAAGCCCCGTCGGGCACATCAAAGCCCAGCAAAAAGGTATCGCTCTGGCACAGAATAACGGTGTCTGGCAGGGTTACTATGGGCGGGTCTTCAAACAGCACCAGCTTCTGGTCTTCTACATTACACAAATCTACTGTTACGGTTACCTCTACAAACTCACTTTGTGCTACGCCATAGGTAGGCCCGGTTGAGTCGCGCGGCCAGTTATAAATGGCATTGGGTGTGGTTACGTCTAAAATTAGCGTGTCGCCCAGGCAAAACGTCTCATCAGGGCCCAGGTCAACCACAGGGGCCGGCTGTAGGTCAACAAACAGGGTGTCAGTATCGGTACAGCCCGAAAGGCTCACCACCTGCACACTGTACTGGCCGGTAGTATCGGCAGTAATGGTTTGTGTACTTTCGCCGGTGCTCCAGTTGTAGGCAAATGCCCGGCCGGCATTCAGCAATGCCCCGGTATTGTCGCAGGCCCTGACGGTATCGGGCAGGTCAACAAAGTTTTTGGTAATCTGCTCTACCCTGATCGAGTCGCGCAGGGTGCAGCCCGAGGTATTGGTTACCTCTGCCCAGTAAATGCCTGGCTCATCAATGGTTAACGTTTGGCCGTCGCTGCCGTCGCTCCATAAGTAGTCAATAGCGCCAGCGCCAGCATCAAGCGTGCGTGTTTCACCGTCACACAGCGTCAGGTCGTCGCCAATATACAGGCTGGCAAAATTAGAGAAATAGCCAAACCGGGTGCCGTTACTGGGGCCCCCGTCTAAAATGCCTACCTGAAATGAAAAATCAGTATTGGTAATGAGGTTGCCGCTGTTAATGGGCACCTGGCTCAGGTTAAACTCAAACTGACCGGCCACCCACTCGCCATTGGTGCCCGGCACGGCAGTAAATGCCGTGGCCTGTATTACATTGGGGTTGCCATTGAACTGAAAAAGCCCCTGGCCGCCGTTGCGTACCAGCAGGTTTACAAAGAAAAAATCTGGCGAAGAGCGGGTAAAGCCCAGCTGGGTAGAGCCTTTGCAGTTAATAGAGGGTAGCAGTGCCCCGCCCAACTCACAGCCAATACCGGTTACGTGCCATAGGTAAACAGGCTTGGTAGAGGTTATAAAGGTAGAAGCATCAACAATGGTGGCTGCGGCTACCTCGCCCCGGTTCAAAAAGGCCTGCTGGGGGGCGTTGCCGTTTACCTGTACCTCTGTGCTGTCTTCAATGGCCGTAAAGAACACCCGCTCTCGCTCGTCGCTTAAGCGGCCTCGCGATACAATGTATTCTGTGCCCACAACGTTCACGGGCACTATCTGGTCGCCGGTAACGTCAATGCACCCACCGGCGGCCACCAGCCCATCATCGGCTACGGTCACAGCTATTGGTTTGTTGGCATTAATTATACTGCCGGTTACATGCCTGTTGGCGGCGCGTTGTGTGGCGCGGCCGCTGTAGGTTTGCCCTCGGTTAAGCAGTATACTAAAGGTATCTTGCGCGGCGTGCCCCTCAATGGTGTTAGAAGGTACCACCGTAACAATGGTGTTGTTTTGGGTAGCTACAATTTCAAAGGTAGACCACGAGCCAGAAAAGTTGGTGGCGCTGTTCCAGAAGTTCTGGCCGGGCACTACAAACTCCTGCCCCAGTGAATTGGCCCCCTTCAGGGCAAATATGTCAATGTTCAGGGTGTTGCCCACCTCATAATAGCAGGTAATGGGTACGGTAGAGGTTATGCGCAGCCCGTTGGGGTTTACCCGGTTGGCCTGGCGGTTTTCAATCAGGTTGCGGGCCGAGGTAAGGTCAAGGGTGCGTGAGCTGTTGGGGTTAATGGTAATGGTGCGTCTAAAAGAGGCATTGGCCGGTTGGGTTACGGTAATGGTACCGCCCTGGTCAAGGGCTGAAAAGCGCAGCCTGATGGGGCCTGTTTCATGTTCAAGGTCAGTGGCGGGGGCGGCAAACCAAAACTCAGTATCAGTCTGGCCGTAAGCAGGCAACAGGCCAATGGTTAAGCACAATAGCAGAAAGTAAAGAACGTTGAAGTACCGGTTAGGCATATGCAGTCTTATTAATAAAGGCTTTAGCTGATTGGGTAACAATATACTGGTGAAAGTTCAGAATCCCTATACAAGTGGCAGGCGGCGACTGGTTTTAAGCTAAGAATGCCAGGAAGATGGCCCTTTGGCGGGGCAGCCAGTTAAGTCTTGATCGATAAGGTGTTAATTAGCCATGTAGCTGTACACACAAAGGCCTATGTAGTATAGCTGCCAGATTTATAGGTTATTGGCTAACGCAGGTGCCTATTGTATGCTATAAACTAGTTAAAGCAGGGGCGGCTATTTATTTGGTTTATTGCGCTTTATGGCATTTATAAAGGCTTTGCCAATAGCAGGCATGCTGTGCCTGTGCCTGTACAGGTAACCAACAGCCCGCCCGCCACCTATACCAGTGGTATGTAGGGTTTTGGTAGCAATGCTGAAAATAGACTGGAAAACCGGTTGAATTGACATGCTTAAAAAAAGATGAATTATAAGGTTCAATGCCTTAATTCAATTATATTTCGTAATATTACAATGCCAGCGACCGTTACTTTGCTTTAACAGGTGTACTAATTGATTGAAACGAGGGCTGCATCACACACAAAAACAGACCAATCATTACAGCCTACAATTGTGCTGACAGGTCAATAATTACTGGTAGTTGTCGTTTCAAAGAAGATAAAATAAATGTGTTCACGTTTGGGTCGGGGTGGCCCATGGAGTGCATAAGCGTTCATGAGAAAATCTATAATCTGCACAATAGCACTGGCAATTATGTTGGGCCTATCAGCTTGCAACGACAAGCTAATATGCCCTGCATTTCAGAGCTACTACGTTTTTGACGATGATCAGCGCGAGCAGATGTTTTCACTATTTGGTGAAGATAGCCTGCCTAAGATGGACGGCGACGTGGTGAAGAACCAAAACGGCCTGGTAAAGCAGCCCAGGCTTTTTCCCTACCAAAGAAAGAAACAAGAGCTGAACACGGTGCCTATGGAAACCGTGATGCCCGGCTATAATACTACCGAAACCACGTCTGACTCGGTAGGTCAGGAAACCAACTTTATTGCACAGGAAGTTTTTGGCAATGACGACGATGCCTGGAAGAACCTGACCCCACGCGAGTACGCTGCCAGTGCGGGCAAGCGCAAGATTGGGATTAATATTGACCAGAAAAACTACGAAGCGCTGTTTGGCGATTACCTGGCCGAGCAGTTTGGCGAAGAAGAACCAGGCGAAGGTGGTGAGGAAGACCCCTTTGGTGATTCAGGCTTTGGTGATTTTGAAGAGCCAAAGGAAAAGCGTGGCTTTTTTGGGTTCTTTAAAGACTTGTTTGGAGGTAAAAAGCGGCGGCAGCAGCAAGCAGATGAAGAGGGCTTTGGCGATGATGGCATTGAAGATAATGGGGTGGAGAACCCTGACCTGAATGACACTTTTGATGAAGACCCGGCCGACGATGGGGAGCCCCAACGTAAGCGTAAGAAGGAGAAAAAGCCAAAGAAAGAAAAGCGCGAAAAGCCGCCTAAAGAAAAGCGCGAGAAGCCGCCTAAAGAAAAGAAAGAAAAGCCACCTAAGGTAAAGAAAGAGAAAAAGCCGAAGGAGCCAAAAGAAGAGAAGCCGCCCAAAGAAAAGAAAAAGAAGAAGGAAGATGACGACAGCGACGGCTTTTAAGCAATAACAAAACAGCCATGAGCACCAGCTCATGGCTGTTTTGCGTTATATATCGCCCAGTTGGGGCCTAATCAGTATTTCTTCAACCACGGTGCGTGTGCTCATGGCATAGGCGCTGTACAGGGCATCGGCCACATCTTCAGGAGGCATAAACCGCTCTTCAGGCAAATCAACCCCAGCCCATGAATCAGTGAGGGTGGCACCTGGCAGTATGGCCGTTACGCGCACACCGTGTTCTTTCATTTCTTCACGCAGTACCTTTGAAAAGCCCAGCAAAGCAAACTTTGAAATACAGTAGCTGCCCCCGTTAATGTAGGGTATAATGCTGGCGGTAGAGCATATGTTGAATATATAGCCGCTTTTGCGTGCCATCATATCGGCTACCAGGCTGCGTGTGGCATAATAGGCGCTGTACAGGTTGGTGTTAATCATTTGCTCAAGCACCCCATCAGCCTCTTCGTGTACCTTGCCCGGCACAAACAGGCCAGCGTTATTGACCAGCAGTTCAACAGGGCGTTCCAGGGCTTTTACAAAGTCAGTGAAGGCATCAACCTGGGCTTTATCAGCCATATCGGTTGGTTTAATGTA
>CAZXTW010000167.1:0-10124 GCA_964643525.1 uncultured Roseivirgaceae bacterium | reverse complement strand
ATTTTTTAATGAGGTGGTGTTGAACAGTAACCCACTACAGATTTTTCCCTTCCCTATTCGTTTTTATTGTTTCCATTACTATATGTGCCAACGGCCTTACCAAAGTTGGCAATAAACCCTTACTGCATTGGCAGCTTTTACTTGCCAGTTGCTGGTGTTGTGTGGTAAGAGCGCAGACCAGAAGCAAGCGGCTTCCGATTTAGAAGCAAGCCGCTTCTGGTTTGGAAGCAAGCCGCTTCTGACTTAGAAGCAGCTTGCTTCTAAGCATTTTGTTTAGGCAGTGGCTACCAGCTTTACAGCAAAGCGAGGTTATGAAAGCTGCAACCCAAACATTGATTGGGGGAGCTGCGATAAATCGACTTGGAGGAGCCGCGATAAATCGACTTGGAGGAGCCGCGATAAATCGACGGCTCTACTACCTGATCTCTAAACCCTGTTATCCAATTTCTAAGGGCTAACCTCTCGCTTCTACACTATAAAAATCAATACTGGTAATCAAACTGGGTAAGGGTGTAGTTTTTGGGCTCAATAAGGTAAAAGGTAAGGTGGGTGAGGTAGCTGCCATTGCTGGCATAGTGGTAGGCGTAAAAGGCTTTGTTTGCCTTTAAGGCCTGCTGGGTGTTGTTGCGGTAGGTGCCCCAGGCTTCATACACAGGGTCGTAGCTGCTTAGCATGTCCATAACCTGGGTCTCATCAGTGCCCAGAGGGGCCTTTTGCCAGGTTTTGGTTTGCAGGCTACCCTGCTGTTTGGGGTAATTGCCTTTGGTAGTAAGTCTTAAAAAGTTAAACAGGGCATGCTCGTTCAGTTTGTATACGGTTATCTGGTAGCGCTCACCCCCTGCCCTTTCATCTGTATTGGCATACACCACCTCGCTGGCGTTCATGTCAAGGCCAAAGCTGGGTGTGGTGGCTTTGTTGCCGCCACCACTACTGCAACTGGCCAATCCAAAAATGAATAGAACAAGGCATAACAAACTGCATATACGAACCATACCCGTGTGTGCTTTACTGTTGTAGGTTTAACCCAGAATTAATAGCCTAAGATAAACTCAGTAAGGTTGTGTTGGGTAGCCAAATGCAGTTTTTTTCTGATGCGGTAGCGCAAGGCCTCTACCCCACGGTACGAGATGCCCATAAGTGGGGCTATTTCTTTTGAGGCCAGGTTCATGCGCAGGTAGGCGCACAGCCTGATGTCTCGCGCGGTTAAATCAGGGTAGTTGCTCTTTAGGCGTTGAATAAAGTTGTTGTGTATTTCGTTAAAATGCAGCTCAAACTGCTCCCAATTGCCTTCTTCAGAAATCAGCTCTTTTAACGACTGCACCACAGTACCCAGCTGCTGCTTTACCTGATTATCTTTTATGACTTCAATGGCTTTCACCCTGTTAATAATGCGCAGCACGGTGTCATTATGGTTGGCCAGGTGCAAGGCAGAGGCGGCCAGCTCTTTGCTTTTATAGTCAATCTCTGCCTGCATCTTTTCCATTTTCAACTGGTTCATTTTCTGCTCTGCCTCCAGGCTTTTGCGCTGGTAGTCACGCTGCTGCCGGGCCAGTGCCTCAATGCGCCTGGCTTCAAGGGCATGTAATTTTTTGTACCGGGCATACACAATACCCACCAGCAACAGCAAGCCCAGTATGCTGTAGGTGGCGTACATCCAGGGGGCGCGGTACCAGGGCGGGGCAATGCTGAATTTGAAGGTATCTTTCAGGCCTATGGTGCCGTAAATGTTTTTTGATTCTACATTAAACACATAATTGCCCTCTTTCAGGTTGGTAAACTCACGGGTGGTGTTGCCCTTCCACTGAGTCCACTCATTGTCATACCCTTCAAGGTAGGTACGGTACACGTTGTGGTTAGCACGCTCAAAAAAAGCGGCCGACCAGGTTATTTTGAGGGCATTGAGCTGGTAGGGCAACTGCTGCACCAGGTTGGCCGGGTATGGTACATTGGTGTACTCTTCAGGGTGGCCGTATATAATTGAATCATTGGCAGGGCTGCAAAATACCCGGTTGATGTTGGTCTGGAAGTCAGGGCTGGGGCGGTTAATGCTTTGCTTGTAAATAATGAGCCCATCTTTGGCACCAAACAGTATTTGGCCGTGGTAAAAGGTAATAGATTCAAAAGCGGGTATCAACTCGCCCCGCAGCTTTTGAAAAGGGATGGTTTGCACCTGATAATCTGTATTTTCATGAATAATGCCCATCTGGTCATGGTTATCAAGCCCTTTAATAAAAAACACGTTGCCATCTGGCATGGCCACCAGGCGGCGTACCAGGTGCTGGCTGCCCAGCAGGTCCTGGTAAAGGGTGTTGGGCTGCATCTGGTCAGTTTCGGGGTTCCATTCATACACACCCTGCCGGGTGCCCACCAGCACCTGGTTGCGCAGGTAAAACAGGTTGTTCCACAGGTTATCTGGCAGGCCACGCTCAGTATTGAACAGGTCAATATGGGCAATACTATCGTTACCGGGTGTGAGGGCAATGCGGTAAATGCCGTGGTAGCCATGGCCTACCCACAGGTGGCCCTGCTGGTCAAAAACCAGTTCGCGGGCGGTTTCGTCAAAGCCGGGCAGCTTGTGTTGCAGCTGCCAGCGCCCGTTTAGGTAGCGGTATATAAATATGCCATGGTAGCTGCCTTGAAACATGAGGTCGTTGCTAAAGGGATGCTGCACAAACTGCCACGCCCCCTGGTTGCCCGTGTTAAGTGGGTGGGCCTGCTGGCTGGGAGTTATTTCAAAGGCACCGTCATGGTTGCCCAGCAACAGGTGGCCCTTGATTTGGGTAAGGTACCAGCCATGAGCATCCGTACCATCAATGTAGCTAAACTGGTGGCCATTGTAGCCATTATGGTGGTTAATATTGGCCGTATATAAGCCATTGTTGGTGGCCAGGTACAGCTGCTGGTGGTGCAGAAAGGTGCTATACACTGACCCATCAATGCCGCTGCGGTTGTCAAGGTAATAAAAGTCAGAGCCCAGCTCAATGTAGGCCACGCCGTTGGTCAGGGCCAGCCACAGGTTTTGGGTGGCATCTTCATACACCGCCTGGATAGACTGGTTTTGCAGGCCGCTTTCTTTGGTAATGTGCAGCAGCACCTGCCCGGCAGTGTTGCAAATGTACAGCCCCTGTTTAATGGTTACAATGGCCAGCTTATCGGCCATGAGGTGTCTGCCAAAGCTAATTTTGGTGCCTTGCAGCTGGGCTGCCAGGGGCACTGCCCAGGGGGTGCACTGGCCGTTTTTTAGTTGGTACAGCCCGTTTACTGCGGTACACACCACCAAGCTGTTGTTAATTTGAAAAAGGGCACGCACATTAAAGGCCGCCAGGGCAAAGGTACCCTTCACCGGCTGTAGCTGGCCGGCTTTTAATACAGCCAGGGGCATGCCCCGCTGTTGCACATAAATGGTGCCGTTGGTTTTTTGGGCAAAGGTAAAGTCATGGCCAGGCGTAGTGGTAACCACTGCCATTTGGCGGCCATCATAAATAAATATTTTGGTACTGGTAAAAAAGTATACAGCGTTGGCGTTGGCCAGCACCTGCCATACCAGCCCATAACCCCGGTGCTGTGCTGGTATTAATGGGTTAAGTGATTGGTAGTTTACCTGCCCCAGGGCGTTTTGTACTACATGGCCCAGCTCATCAAAAGCGCCCAGGAATAGGGTATTGTTCAGGTCAATGCCCAGGGCCGATACGTTGGTGCGGTTGTCAGGCTCAAGCACCAGGTCCCACTGGGCACCATCATAGGCCATGAGGCCGTAGTTGTTGCCAAAGTAAACCTTGCCCTTGGGCCCACTCACAATATCCCAATTCATGGGCGAGGCGCGGTAGTGGTCTTTGGTGTAATTAATAATACCAGGCAGGCCCAGTCGTGCTGCCTGTTGCGCCCATGCCGTACTAACTACAACTATTGCGCATAATATAATTAAACTGAATACTTTCAAAACATGCTTGCTTACTTGTACTAACTGTCTGTTGTTCCATTGTTCATCTGTTATAGCAAGCTTCGGGTTAATGCCTGTGTGTAATCAAAAAAAGCCCGTGCCCTAAGGGCGCGGGCTTTATTAATTGAGCATAGTAATAAGGGCCTGTCAGTACCCGTTATTTTGTGTTAAAATATCTGACCCTACCAGGTTAATTTCTGTCTGTGGTATGGGCAGCAGCTCGTCACGGCCGGGCGAGAAGCCCTTAAACCTTAGTGCAGTGGCAGCATCGCCCCAGCGTACCAGGTCAGTAAAGCGGTCCCACCCTTCAGTGGCCAACTCTTTGCGGCGCTCAAGCTTCACATCGTCCAGGGTGTAGCTGCCCAGGTTAAATGAGGCATCGCCACCGTGGGCACGTTGTATTACCTGGTTCAGGGCATCAAGGCCACCGCCGCCAGCAAACAGAGCAGCTTCGGCATGCATCAGCAGTACATCAGCATAGCGAAAAACCTTTTCATTCAATGGTGAGCTGCCAGTGTTTAACAGGCCTGGTGCTACAGACTGACCTACCAGGTATTTGCGCATGCTGGCGCGCGACTCCCAAGCAGGAGTATTGGGTGGCCAGAAGAAGTTGTAAATATCAGTACCAATCCACTGGCTTTCATTGCCGGCTTCGCCAGAAACAACAGTACCATCTGGGTTAAAGACCAAACAGCCACAAGATTGGGAACCATTCTCCAGAATGGTGTTTGGTGTAATAAATGTAGCATCCATACGTACATCTTGGTCATCGTACAGGTCAATTAAGCTCTGGCGGGGTACGCTGTTGCCAAACCCGCCTACAGAACCGTTAAAGATGTAGCCAAACATCTGGTAAGATGACGAGCCCTGGTTGGTTGTAGGGTCAGAGCCATCATTGCCTTCAAACTGCTGGTTGCTAAAGCCATCGGCATAACCAATTTCAAAAATAGATTCAATACCGTGTTCATTGCCCAGGCCCCAGTTATCAGCAAAGTTATCTTCCAGGGCATAACCCAGGGCCATTACCCGTTGGGTATTAATCAATACATCGGCATATTCCTGCTGGTACAGGTGTGCCTTGGCCAGTAAGGTATAGGCAGCACCCTGTGTGGCCCGGCCCAGCTCAACAGCACCTTTGGTGGCTAGGTTAGGGGCGGCCTCGTTAAGGTCTTGCTCAATTTGGGCATATACCTCGGCCACTGGCGCACGCGAAAAGCGCAGCTCATCATCAGTACTGGCAATGAACTGGGTAATCAGGGGCACGTCACCCCACATTTTTACCAGCTCAAAGTAAGCTAAGGCGCGCAAAAACTTGGCTTCTGCAATTAGCCTGTCTTGCAGGCCCTGGGTAGTAAAGCCGTTAAAATTGCTCACAAACTCAATGGCCGTGTTGCTGCGCGATACCACCGCGTACCACTTTTGCCATAACGAGGCCACGCTGGGATTGCCGGGTTGTATGAGTGAGAAGTTGTCAAAAATGGCGCCGGCCGCCCAGAATGATGCCCACTGCGAGGCACAGTTATCTGCCCTGATGTCTTGAAACATTACCGGGTACATATGTGTTTGTGCCCCTTGTATTACCTGCCACTGCAGGGGGTCATAAGCAGCGTTAGTCAGGGCCACCATATCGGCCTCGGTTTGCAGGGCATTGTCACTTGAAAGTGACGTAATGGGGGCTTTGTCCAGTAAGTCTTCTTCAAAGCAGGCACTTACCAATAGCATAACCGGTACCATCAAGGCTATACTCAATAACCTGCGCGTAAAGCTTAATTTATAATTGGTTGTTGTTTTCATTGTGTTAGCCGTTTAAAATCCTAGTTGCACACCAAACAATACAGTTCTGGGCTGTGGGTAAAAGCCACGGTCAATACCCAGGTCAAGCACAGAGGCACCAGTACCTACATTAGATGATAGCTCTGCCGCCTGCCCAATTTCTGGGTCAAGCCCATCGTAATTGGTACTTACAAACAGGTTTTGACCGGTTATATAAAAGCGTGCTTTGCTCAGGCCCAGGCGCTCAATCACTGGCAGCGGCAGGCTATAGCCCACAGTTAAGAACTTAAGCTTGGTAAATGAGCCGTCTTTTACATAAAAGTCAGATACACGCACCTGGTCAGGGTCACCGGTGGTAGCCCCAATACCCAGTACGTTTAATGGGGTGCCAGCTGCGGCATAGTCAGAAGGCCTGTTAGAGTGCGAGGCATCAAGGCGCACGGTAGCATCGTAAATGTCGTTACCCTGCGAGCCGTAAAAGAATGCGTTAATGTCAAACCCTTTAAATGAAGCACCCAGCGTAAGGCCCCAGGTAAAATCAGGCAACGGGCTGCCAATAAAGGTTTTATCATCATCGGTAATGCCTGCCTCGCCATCTAAATCTCTAAACACCAGGTTGCCATCAGCGTCAATACTTTCTACCTCAAAGCCATAAAAGCTGGCAATAGGCTCGCCCACGGTAGTGAGTGTGATGGGGTCAGCAAAAATAAAGCCTATGTTACCCCCGGCAATGGGCTGTCCGTTCAGGCCCAGGTTGGTTACCTCGTTTCTGTTATAGCCCACGTTCAGGGCGGCGTTCCATGAAAAGTTGCTGTTGTATGACTTACGGTAAGAGGCCAAAAACTCAAGCCCTGTGTTTTTTACGTCAGCCACGTTGGCCGCAGCCGACTGCAAACCGGTATACACAGGTGTACCCACAGGCACCAGCATATCTGTAGTTTTTTTGTCGTAATAATCAAGCGTAAGGCCTAAGGTATTGTTAAACAGGTTTACATCAATACCCACGTTAAACTGGGTTACCTCTTCCCACTTAACGTTGGTATTGGCCAAGAAGTCGCGACTAATACCAGTAATATTCTGGCCACCAAAAACAGGGTTGGCATTGGGGTTAAGCACCTGGCTAAACTGGTAGTCGCCAATATTGTCATTACCATTTACCCCCCAGCTGGCCCGTAATTTAAACAGGTCTACAGCACCGGCATTGGCCAGAAAGCCCTCTTCAGAAAGCACCCAGCCTGCACTAAATGAGGGGAATACCCCTGTGCGGTTGTCACTGCTAAAGCGTGATGAAGCATCGGCACGTACGGTGGTAGAAAACAGAAACTTCTCTTTGTAATCATACACAGCCCTGGCGTAAAAAGACCGTAAACCCGTTTCAGTAGCCAGTGGCTGCGGGTTTAAGATATTGGTGGCATCTGTAATCAGGGCAAAGTTTACCTCATCAAAGGTATTCACCAGAAAGTCAGAGCCAGAGCGGGTTTGGGTAAAAAAGTCAGACTCAATGATTGAAAAGCCGCCCAATACCTCAAGGTGGTGGTCGTCAAGGTTGGTGAACTTATAGCGCACATTACCTTCTAACTGGTTAATGCTGCTTTCAAAAATCTGCTCGGTCAGGTCGCCAGTTTCATTAAACAGGTTTTGTATGGGCCTGAAGTCAAACTGCTGGAAGAACTGCTTGTTGAACGATACATCTTCAAAGTAGCCATAATACAGCGTTACGTCAAGGTTGTCAATGGGCGTCCAGGTACCAGAAAGGTCAAACTTACGCAGGTCTGACACCACCTGGTTGTCTTGCACCAGCAATGAGGCGGTAGGGTTCAGCACCGCCCCTACTGCGGGTAGCGTAACACCGTTTACAATAACCGGGTTGTTGAGGTCACCCATATGAAAGGGTATGTTGGGGTTGTCAGGGTCAAACGCCGGGTAAATAGAAGGGATTGCACTAATGTAGTTCATAATGGCCACGCCGGTGCCCGCCTGGTTTTCAAACAGGTAATTGCGCTCGGTGCGTACCAAATCACCCCCCATTTTAATCTTTAAATTATCAAGCAGGTCTACATCAAAATACCCGCGAATGTTGCGGCGGTTAAAGCGCGACTTATCTGCCTCGCCGCCTACCAGGCCTTTCTGGTCAAAATAATTGCCTGACAGGTAATAGCTAAAGTTATCGCCCCCGCCCTGCAATGAACCAGAGTAGTTTTGAATGGGCTGGTTGTCGTCAAACATCACATCGTACCAGTCAGTATTTGGCAGTGCGGCAATATCATTTTCAGAAAGTACGTTGCCAGCGCCCAGGGCACTGTTTTCAAAAGCGTTGTAATAAGCAATGTACTCGTTCTTATCCATCAGCTCAGGCTTTTGTTGCAGGTTTTGCACGCCATAATAGGCTTCAAAATCAAACTTGGGCCTAATGTTGCGTTCGCCCCTTTTTGTTTTAACCAGCACCACTCCGTTGCCCCCTCTGGCCCCATAAATGGCGGCAGCGGCGGCATCTTTCAGTACGCTAATGCTTTCAATATCAAGGGCGCTGAGGTAGTTCAGGTTGGGTACCTGCATGCCATCAACCAAATACAGGGGCTGGGCAGCACCCGCCGTGCTTACCCCACGCACCCTAATGGTAAGGGGGGCCCCTGGCGAACCTGAGTTTTGCTGCACGGTAACGCCGGGTGAGGTGCCCTGCAGCACCTGCTCAGGTCGGTAGCGGCCAGCCGAAACATCTTCAATAGTTTTGGTACTGATGGTGTTAATGGCCGAGCTTACCGTGCGTTTGTTTTGCGTTTGGCCATAGCCTGTTACTACCACCTCTTGCAGCTGGGTAATGTCAGTCTCTAATGATACATCAATCGTGGCTTGGCCATTTACGGCAATTTCCTGTATCTTAAAGCCAATGAAGTTAAACACCAGCACGGGGTTTTCACTGCCTTCATTAATAACAATATTGTATTTGCCGTTTACATCAGTAACGGTACCCTGGCTGGTGCCTTTAAGCAAAATATTTACCCCAGGCAGGGTTTGGCCGGTATCATCAAGTACAGTACCGGTAACTGTGGTGGTTTGGGCCAGCACTATTTGCTGCCACCCTATAAACAGGGTAAGCAACAGCAGCCACCGCAAGCGGTAGCCCTGGCCATTGGCCAGGTGTTTGTAAAAATTTACTCGCATAGTCTATAGTATTTATATTGTAGTCTAGAGGGCACCCGGGTTAGTTGGTAGCTGGCCGGGTGCCTCATTTTTTGTATTCGTTGCTTACAGGTATTGGTTAATGATGTTCTCAAACAGCTCTTGCCTGCCGCTTGTCATACGGGGCTCGCCATATTGCCGGGCCAAATCACCCAGTTCTGCCAGTGTCAACTCGCCCTGCTCAAAGGCCAGACCGGCATCTTGATTAAATGAGGCATAGCGCTGCTGGCGCAGCTTTGCATAGTCAGAGTGTTCAAGTATATTCTGGGCTGTTTTAAGGGCACGGGCAAAGGCATCCATACCGCCAATGTGCGCATAAAACAGGTCAATCGCATCTGTTGAGTTGCGGCGCACCTTGGCATCAAAGTTTACGCCACCGCCCTGAAAACCGCCACCTTGCAGTATAACCAGCATGGCCTCGGTCAGCTCATACACATTGTTAGGAAACTGGTCAGTATCCCAGCCGTTTTGGTAGTCGCCCCGGTTGGCATCAATGCTGCCCAGCAGGCCGGCGTTTACAGCCACCTGCAGCTCATGGTCAAAGGTATGCTGGGCCAGGGTGGCGTGGTTTACTTCAAGGTTCAGCTTAAAATCGGCCAGTAAATCATACTCACGCAAAAAGCCAATCACAGTAGCGGCATCAAAATCATACTGGTGCTTGCTGGGCTCCATGGGCTTGGGCTCAATAAAAAAGGTGCCGGTAAAACCCTGCTGGCGGGCATAGTCGCGGGCCATATGCAGGAAGCGCGCCATATGGTCCAGCTCCTTTTTCATATTGGTGTTAAGCAGTGACATATACCCCTCACGGCCACCCCAGAACACGTAATTTTCGCCACCCAGCTTAATGGTGGCATCAATGGCCGCCTTTACCTGGGCACCGGCATGGGCCACCACCTCAAAATCAGGGTTAGTGGCAGCGCCATTCATATAGCGGGCGTTAGAAAACAGGTTGGCCGTGCCCCACAGCAGGCGCACGCCAGAGGCAGCCTGCTTTTGCTGGGCATAATCAGTAATGGCCTGCAGGCGCCTTTCAGTTTCGTTTAGCGTGGCACCCTCATCTACCAGATCAACATCGTGAAAGCAATAATACGGTATGCCCAGCTTGGTAATAAACTCAAAGGCGGCATCCATGCGGTTGTAGGCCGCCTGCATGGGGTCGGTCGTGCCTTCGTCCCAGGGCAATGGCCGGGTCTGGCCGCCAAAGGGGTCGCCTCCGTTGCCTCTAAAGCTG
>CAZXTW010000166.1:0-10130 GCA_964643525.1 uncultured Roseivirgaceae bacterium | reverse complement strand
ACTTCTTGAATCTTATCCAGTGCGGTGTAGCTGTTGGCCAATGGGGCCAGCAGGTCAACACCCCGCCCCTCGCCACAACCCAGCTCAAGCAAATCACCCTGAATGTAGTCACGCCCCAGGTAGTAGGCTTTAAGCAGCCTTTGGTGTATTGGGTTGTCAGATACAATTGAATCTGAAGTAATTTCGGTAGTATAGGTAGCCATAATAAAATTGTCTGGCCTGCAAGTTAGTAAAAAAGCAGCATTAGCAACCAGCTTTCAGCAGGCGGATGGCGTTGAAGGCTGCCTGCCGCAGGTTGTGTTGGGTGGCTTGCGGCTGCATGGCCTCTTTGAGTGTAGTAGGCATGGTTAAAATGCTGGCTGCATAGCTTAACCCCAGTTGTTTAATGGTGGCCTGGCTGGCCTCTAAGGCCCCGCAAAGGGCCAGTACAGGCACCCCCTGGGCAGCCGCCTGCTTACATACCCCCTGTATTACTTTGCCGTGCAGGGTTTGGTCGTCAATACGGCCCTCGCCAGTGATTACAACGTCGGCCTTGCCCAGGGCGGCCTCAAAACCGGTTTGTTGCATTACCATGTCAATGCCTGGCTGCAGGGTGGCACGTAAAAAGGCCATAGCACCTGCCCCGAGGCCGCCAGCCGCCCCTGCGCCGGGCAGCTGGCTGTAGTCCTGCCCAAAGTGCTGGGCCAGTACCTGCCCAAAGTGGTGCATGCCTGCATCAAGCGTAGCCAGTTCATTGGGCTGCACCCCCTTTTGCGGGCCATAGGTATAGGCGGCCCCTTCAGGGCCGGTTAGCGGGTTGTTTACATCGCACGCAACCCGTATGGTTATTTCTGTTGTGTTGATGCTCACCTGGCTGCTGTCAATGCGGTGTACCTTACCCAGGTTTTGGCCGCTGGGTGCTACAGGGTTGTTGTGGGCATCAAAAAATTGGTAGCCCAATGCGCTGGCCATGCCCATGCCGCAGTCGTTAGTAGCACTGCCCCCAATACCCAATAATATGGTTGTGGCCCCCTGTTGTATGGCGTGCAGCAGTAGCTGCCCGGTGCCGCTGGTGTGGGTGGCCAGCCCCTGCCGCTGGTGTGGCTGTAACAGGTGCAGGCCTGAGGCGGCCGCCATTTCAATAAAAGCAGTACGTTGCTGTGGGGCGTAGCCGTAGGTGGCCGTAACCTGCTGGCCCAGGGGGTTGAGCACGGTGGCCTGCACTTCGTGGCCACCGGCATGGTGGGTAAGTATGCTGGCGGTGCCGTCGCCACCATCGGCCAGCGGAAAGGGCACACAAGTCAATGCAGGGTAGGCATCATGCAGGCCCTGTTGAATGGCCTCACAAACAGCCAGGGCCGGTAACGAGCCTTTAAATTTATCTGGTGCAATTAGTACATTCATAAGGGCAAGGGGGTAGCAACAGTGTTTAGCTAATGCTAAAACGAGGGTTAACAATCAATAACTCAGAATAATTCTTTAATATTGTTTAAATCTCTAAAAAATATTTTTAATTTGCATATTAGTAAAACGTAGCAATTCATGAAAATAGCTGTAACTCATGAATTTAGGTGCTTCAATTCACGCATTTACCAGCAGCTAAAATAGATAAATGCTAAAGCTGGCAAACGTGAATTTAGCCTCTGATTTTGCTAAGAAAGGTTGCTGATTGATGCTTTGAGCCTGGTACAAGTTGTTTCTTGTAGTAGGCATTGACAAAGCAACTGGCAGCCTGCAAAATGTTTCAACTCCATAATTCTACATAACCTTTTCATAATAGCTGACGCATAACAGATCATAAAAAAAACACAGGCCTTGCCTGTGTTTTTTTGGTGTTACGGGGTTGGGTTTGCTTACTGCCCAACAAATAAGTTAGTGAACTGAAACTGCAAACCGTTAAACAAGCCTTTATCACTTAGCTTTAATTCTGGTATAACAAGCAGGGCCATGAACGATAGCGTCATAAAGGGGCTTTGCAGGGTGCTACCCATGGCTTTGGCCATGGCGTCAATTTTAGCATAGGCTTCTGCCACCGCATAGCCATCCTGGGCAGACATTAGCCCGGCTACAGGCAGGGCCACCAGTTGCTGCTCTGTATCGCTCACAGCAGCTACGCCTCCCCTGGCATTTACTACCAGGTTTACTGCCTGGCAAATGGCCTGGTCAGTAACGCCAACGGCAATAATATTGTGTGAATCATGTGCAACAGAAGAGGCAATGGCCCCCTGCTGCAAGCCAAAGCGGTGCACCAGGGCCAGGGCTGGCGGCGCCTGCTGGTAGCGGTTAATGACGGCCAGCTTCAGTAAATCGCGTGTAGTATCACTATTAACATAAGGTTGCCCGGTGGCCAGCTCAAAGGTTTGTGCCTTGGTAATGAGCTGGCCATCTTCTGCCACAATGGCCTGTACTTTAGTGCCCGTTTGGGGTATGCGGTAGTCAGTTGGCTGTGTAGTAGGTATGTTAAAGCGGTTGGGGGTTGTGCTGGCGGTGCTGGGTATGAGGGTTTCGCCTTCATTGGCCACCAGTTGCCCGTTAATATAGGTTTGTTTTACCTGAAAATGTTCAAGGTCGTTCACCACAATAAAATCGGCTGGTTGGCCGGGTTGTAGCAGGCCTACCTGCATGTTGTAATGGTGTACGGGGTTAACGCAGGCGGCCAGTAGCACCTGGTATACGTTAACCCCAAGTTGTACGGCCCGTGCAGCCAGCTCATTGATGTGGCCCAGGGCCAGGTTATCGGGGTGTTTGTCGTCACTGCAAAACATCATATTGTGGGCATGCTGGTGCAGTAGGGGGGCCAGGGCATCAAAGTTTTTGGCGGCACTGCCTTCTCTAATAATTACCTTCATGCCGCAGGCCAGTTTATCAGTGGCTTCTTCGGCGGTAAAGCACTCGTGGTCTGTAGTAATGCCTGCTGCTGCATATTGTTGTGCCTGTTGGCCTTTCAGGCCTGGGGCGTGGCCATCTACTGGTTTACCCAGCTCATGGGCAATGGCCAGTTTCTGCATTACCTGTGGGTCTTTATTGAGCACACCCGGCCAGTTCATCATTTCAGACAGGTAGCTAACTTCAGGCATCTGCAACAGCTGCCGTACCCCTTCTACATCAATTTCAGCACCTGCAGTTTCAAAAGGGGTGGCCGGCACACAGGAAGGGGCCCCAAAGTGAAATTTAAAGGGGGTTTGCCTGCCGTTGTTAATCATGTACTGCACCCCCTCAATACCCAGTACATTCCCTATTTCGTGTGGGTCGCTTATGGTGGCTACGGTGCCATGCACCACTGCCAGGCGCGCAAACTGGGCAGGTACCAGCATGCTGCTTTCAATATGCACGTGTGCGTCAATAAAGCCGGGCATAATGTATTGCTGGGGCACCTCTTGATTGGGTGCTGCAGGCTCAATGCGCTCTATGCGTCCGTTGTTTACGTATACCGTGCCTTTAATGGTTGTTTGCTCAGTAATGTGCACTATATGGCCGCTAATGCTGAAGGTGGTATTACTCACTGTGGTTTAAGTTTAAGGTGTAGGGTTTAGGTGTGGTTATCATTGAATAACAGCAGGCTGGCTGCGTTTATCAATAAATTTGTACAGTGGCCTGCCCACAGCAGGCCATTGTGTGTATATTTGCACAAATTTAAAGATAGCCCGGAATTGAAAAAGCGTCTGATACCTTTCATTGTCTGTTTATTAATTGCTGCGGTAGGCGTAGAGTCGTGCAAGCCGGCACAACCCAGCCGCAAACGCCATAAAAAAATTAAGCCGGGTAAGCCCATACCTTGCCCCATTAAAGACTGTTAACCACCGCTACTGAGCTGAAGGGCATGCATAAAAAAATTGTGATTGCAATTGATGGCTACTCTGGCTGTGGTAAAAGTACCACAGCCAAGGCAGTGGCCCAAAGGTTGCATTATACTTATATTGATACAGGCGCCATGTACAGGGCGGTTACGTATTTTTTTCAGGAAAACTATGTGACCCTGACTGACCCCCGCTCTGTAAAACAGGCTTTAGACAGCATACACCTGGAGTTTCAAGACCCACAAGGCACCGGGCGTTGTGATATGTTTTTGAATGGCCTTAATGTAGAAGAGTACATTAGGCAAATGCGTGTGTCACAGCAGGTAAGTGAGGTTAGTACACTGGCGGCAGTGCGCAGTGCTATGGTGGCCCAACAGCAAAAGATGGGCCGCAGAAAGGGCGTAGTGCTTGACGGCCGTGATATTGGCACGGTGGTGTTTCCTGATGCTGAGTTGAAGATTTTTATGACGGCAGAGATTAACGTGCGGGCCGCCCGCCGGCAGCAGGAGCTATTGGAGCGCGGCCAGATGGTTGCCCTTGACCAGATTGTGAACAATTTGCAGGAGCGTGACCGCATTGACAGTACCCGTGCCGTTGGCCCACTAAAGCAGGCACCAGATGCCCACCTGATTGATACTACAAAAATTACGATTGACGAGCAAGTAGAAATAATCATTAATTTGGCCAATCAGGTTATAGATAGCCAGTAAGTTGCCTGGCGTTGTAGCAGTGCTGGGTGTGCTTTTGGCTACGGGTGTGACTATTATTCCTTTAGAAGATGTAAATCACCATTCATAATTCAATGGATAGGGTGTAGACAAGTTTTTATTGAGTGAAACTTTATCTAAATTTGCCCCGATTTTGAGTAGCTGAATTGATTGTAACAGGATAATATGTCAAAATTCGTTAAGCTAAGAAAAGGTTTTGATATTAACCTTACCGGCAAAGCCGAGAAGAACGTTTCCGATGCTCCTCACCCAGAAACATTCGCTATAAAACCCACCGACTTTCAGAACATCACCCGCCCAAAAGTACTAGTACAGGAAGGCGATAACGTAAAAGCAGGCACCCCCCTGTTTTATGACAAGGTGCTTGATGAAGTTCAATACTGCGCCCCGTTTAGTGGTGAGGTGGTTGAAGTGAAGCGTGGTGAGAAGCGCAAACTGTTGGAGATAAGAATCTTGGCCGATAAAAGTGCCGACTATGAGTCGTTTAAACAGTACACGGTGTCTGACCTTGAAAAGGCCAGCCGTGAAGAACTGACTGAGCAACTCACAAAAAGTGGCGTATGGCCCAACATCATACAACGCCCCTACGGCATTGTAGCCAACCCCAAAGACACCCCCAAGGCCATTTTCATTTCTGCCTTTGACTCTGCCCCTTTAGCACCAGACTATGATGTGTTGCTGAAAGGTGAAGAGGCCAACCTGCAGGCAGGTATTACTGCCCTGAATAAGTTTACTTCTGGTGTCATTCATTTGAATATTAATGGTGCTGCCGAGGTTTCGCAGGTGTTTGGTCAGTTAAAGGGTGTACAAGTCAATAAGGTTACCGGGCCCCACCCTGCTGGCAATGTAGGTGTACAGATACACCATATTGACCCCATTGCCAAGGGCGAAATTGTGTGGACACTCACCCCCGATGCGCTGGCGCAAATTGGTCGCCTGATGCTTCAGGGTAAGTATGATGCCCGTAAAGTGGTGGCTCTTGTAGGTTCTGAAGTAAAAGCCCCTCAGTATTATAAAACGTATGTGGGTGCTTCTATTAAAGGCCTTGTGGCAGATAAGTTGAATAGTACGCATGTGCGTTATATAAGCGGTAATGTGCTTACTGGCGAGGCAGTGGCTGCCGATGGCTACCTGAGTTATTACCACAGCCAGTTAACGGTTATACCTGAAGGTGACCAATACGAGTTTTTAGGATGGTTAAAGCCCACAGGCAAAAAGCCCAGTTTTAGCAGGGCATTGGGGCTGTTGTCATTCCTGAACCCAAAGAAGGAGTTTGCTGTTAACACCAATACTAATGGCGAAGAGCGTGCTTTTGTGGCTACAGGCGTGTTTGAGCGTGTGGTACCCATGGATATTTACCCCACGCACCTGCTAAAAGCCATTTTAGCTGAAGACTACGACGAGATGGAGGCACTTGGTATTTTTGAGGTAGTTGAAGAAGATTTTGCCCTTTGCGAGTTTGTAGACGTATCGAAGCACAACGTGCAGGAAATTGTGAGACAAGGATTAGACCTGATTCAAAACAGTTAAGCATAAATGAAGTTTTTACGGAATTTACTTGATAAACAAAAGCCCATGTTTGAAAAGGGTGGTAAGCTTGAAAAGCTTTACTACCTGTTTGAAGCTGGGGAAACGTTCTTGTTTTCGCCCAACCACACTACCTCTGGTAAGGGTGTGCACATTCGTGATGCAGTAGACCTGAAGCGACTGATGATTACCGTAGTTGTGGCTATGGTACCCTGCCTGCTTTTTGGTATTTATAATGTAGGCTACCAGCATTACCTGGCTACTGAGCCTGATATGAGTTCAGTTTCTGTGCTTGATATGTTAGGTGTAGGTGCATTGGTTGTATTGCCAATTGTTTTGGTATCATACGCAGCTGGTGGCGCAGTAGAGGCAATTTTTGCTGTGATACGCAGGCACCCTATTAACGAAGGCTTTCTGGTAACAGGTATGTTAATACCACTGGTGTTGCCCCCTAATATTCCTTTATGGCAGGTTGGTCTGGCTTCAGTATTTGCTGTAATTATTGCCAAAGAGGTGTTTGGCGGTACTGGCATGAATATTTTGAATGTGGCCATGACAGCCCGCGCCTTTCTTTACTTTGCTTACCCAACCGAAATGTCTGGCAGTGTTTGGACTTACCTGGGTGGCAAAACCCCTGTTGATGGATACACAGGCTCAACCGCACTTTCAGTAGCTTATGAAACCTCAGTAGCTAATGACGGTACCAATGTGGTGACTGGCCTGGCCAATGCTACGCAAAAATGGGCTGGGGCTGAGCATATGTTTGAAGTGCAGAACCTGTTTGTTGGGGCCATACCAGGCTCAATTGGTGAAACCTCTGCCCTGATGGCATTAATTGGTGCTGCTATTCTGGTAGCTACCGGCGTTGGCAGCTGGAAGATTATTGTAGGTGTGTTTGGCGGTACTTTTGCAACAGGTTTGTTGTTGAACGCCATTGGCCTGAATGAATATATGTTGATGCCCGCCCACTATCATTTGATTATTGGTGGTTTGGCTTTTGGTGCAGTATTTATGGCAACTGACCCCGTAAGTGCAGCACATACTGAACGTGGCAAATGGATATACGGTATTTTGATTGGTGTTGTGACGGTAGTGATCAGGGTGTTTAACCCCGCTTACCCAGAGGGCATTATGATGGCCGTACTGTTAATGAACGTATTTGCCCCGTTAATTGACCATTACGTAATTCAAGCAAACAAAAAACGCAGATTAAGCCGTGCAGCAGCAGTCTAACACCTATATTATAGCATTTACCCTGGGGCTTTGTGTAGTTCTGGGAGGTGCCTTGTCATGGGCAGCCACAGCCTTAAAGCCTTTACAGCAGGCTGCTGTGGCACTTGATACCAAAAAGCAAATTTTGGGTGCCGTAATTGATGACCTGAGCCAGATTGATGTATCAACTACTTATGATGCCCGCATTACCTCATTGGTGGTGAATGCAAAAGGCGAAGAAGTAGCTAATGATGCTGAAGGTAACCCGCTGGTTGCTGAAAAGGTAAATATTGCCAAAGAGTTTAAGAAGCCAGCCGCAGAGCGTTTGCTGCCAGTGTTTTGTTTAAAAAGTGAGGTAGACCCTACCAAGATTGAGGCTTATATTCTGCCCATGTTTGGTAATGGCCTTTGGAATAATATCTGGGGCTTTGTGGCCCTTGAGCCAGATTTGAATACCGTAAAGGGAGCTTCATTTGACCATACTGGTGAAACCCCAGGCCTGGGTGCCCGCATTACTACCAAAGAAGTGCAGAACCGTTACAAAGGCAAAAAGATTAAAGATGGTTCAGGCAACTTAGTGGCCGTACAAATGGTGAAGGGCGAAAACAACGCTGGCCTGAACGATAACCAGGTTGATGGCATGAGTGGTGCTACCATTACTGGCAATGGTGTAAACATTATGCTTACTGAGTATTTAGGCTACTACCAGCCTTATTTTACTAAATTACAGGGCGGCAAGCAGCAGGCCTTTGCACGTTAAGTTACTGTGCGTTAATTTTAAAACTATTCAAAACACTGTTTTACAGCTATGAGTACAGAAACGCTCGAAACTAAAGTTGAAAAGAAACCTGCTGAGGGCCTGCTAAGCAAGCGCCGCAGGAAGTTTGTTGCAGACCCGCTTAATGACGATAACCCAATTACAGTACAGGTACTTGGTATCTGTTCGGCATTGGCCGTAACCACCCAGTTGGTGCCTACCTCTATTATGGCATTGGCTGTGGTTTTTGTAATTGTAGCCTCTAATATTATTATCTCACTACTGAGAAACTTCATACCCCAAAGGATCAGGATTATTGTAATGCTTGGCGTAATTGCTACGCTGGTGGCATTGGTAGATCAGGTGTTGAAGGCTTATGCATTTGATGTGTCTAAGCAGCTGTCAGTATTTGTGGGGCTGATCATTACCAACTGTATTGTAATGGGCCGTTTAGAAGCGTTTGCCATGGGTAACAAACCCTGGGATTCATTTCTTGATGGTATGGGCAGCGGTATTGGTTATGCCTGGGTAATTATACTGGTAGCCTTTGTGCGTGAGTTGTGGGGGTCAGGGTCAGTGTTTGGCTTTAAACTGTTTGAAGAATGGGGCATTCCGTTTACTGCTAATGGCTTGATGGTGAGCTCTATTGGAGCATTCATTATTCTGGGCATTATCATTTGGGTACAGCGCTCATTTACTGGTTATGTTGAACATTAATCAAAAGCATTGACATGGATCTTTTAAGTTTAGGAATAAAGTCAATATTTGTAGAGAACATGGTGTTTGCCTATTTCCTGGGCATGTGTTCTTTCCTGGCTGTATCTAAAAAGGTATCTACTGCAGTGGGCCTTGGCGCAGCCGTTATATTTGTACTGTTCATTACGGTACCTGCTAACTGGGTGCTGCAGGAATATATTATTAAAGAAGGTGCTTTAAGCTGGCTTGGGCCTCAGTTTAAAGAGGTAGACCTGAGCTTTTTACAGTTTATTCTGTTCATTGCCATTATTGCGGCTATGGTGCAGTTGGTAGAGATGATTATTGAAAAGGTATCGCCTGCTTTGTATGGCAGCCTTGGTATTTTCTTGCCTTTAATTGCAGTAAACTGTGCCATTTTAGGTTCATCACTGTTTATGGTACAGCGTGAGCTGAACCTGGCAGAAAGTGCCGTTTATGGTTTTAGCTCTGGCATAGGCTGGTTTTTAGCTATTGTAGCCTTGGCAGCCATTCGTGAAAGGTTAAAATACTCAAATGTGCCTAACGGCTTAAAAGGCCTGGGTATTACCATGATTTTAACTGGTTTGATGGGCCTTGGCTTTATGTCGTTCATTGGTATAAGCATTTAAGTAAACAACATACCGTATATACGCCGCCCTGTGGTAACACAGGGCGGTTTTTTTATGCCTATAGGCCAATTACTTTTACAGCCACCCAATAATCAGTATCATGTTTAAATACTATCCTAAAGTGCGTGTCACCATAGCCTTTAGGTACCAGCCTGCCAGGGTCAATACCCAGGTTAGTGAGTGCGTTAATGACTGATTGGGCCATGGCAGGGGTGCGGTCATTATGGTAAGTAGTTTTTAATGCATAGCCTGTTTGCACACCAGGTTGATCATTATTAGTGCTATCTGCTACTTGGGGTACGTCAAACCATAGCGTGTCTGTAATGACTTCAGTTAAGTCAGGCATTGACGGTAGGGTGTCTGTCACTACTCTTTGGGCATAGGCACCTACTTCCAGCTTTAGCCCGGGGTTGGCCTTGAGCAGCCTGGCCAACCGCAGTAAATCAAGCTGTGAAGTAGCCGTTAGTGAATCAGTAGCAGGGTGGAACGACAGCCCGCCTGCTATCCATTGGTTGTTATAGTTTAACAGGGGTATCTGCACCCTGTCATCAACCATGGTAGAAGTTGTGGCAGAGTCCATGGCATAAGTTGCCGACCAAAAGCCTGCATCTTTACCAGGCATAATTGATACATCATAGGTACGGCCAGCTGGCAGTAGTAAAAAGAAGGTGCCATCACTGCTTGTTTTGGTGCCTGAGAGCAGTTCCTGGCTATAGGCATCGTAAACCTGCATTGTGGCATTGGCATGTTGGTAAGAGGCACCTGCCTTTGCCTGGCCGGTAAGCAT
>CAZXTW010000165.1:0-10148 GCA_964643525.1 uncultured Roseivirgaceae bacterium | reverse complement strand
CCTGAGCCAATTATCAGGTCAGCTGGCCCCTGGCAGCTTAGGCTACCAGGTATTTCAGGGCATATGCAAACTGCTGGCTATACGTAACCAGCAGGCAGCTTTTCACCCTTATGGCAGCTTTCGCTTTCTTGCACTGCATAGTAACGTATTTGCCATTGAGCGTACCGCTCCCCACAATAGCCAGACAATACTGGCCCTGCACAACCTGGGCAGTGAGCCTGCTACCCTTTCTGTACCTGCCGGTACTGACCTCATTACTGGCCAGCCCGTGGCTGGCCAGCTGCAATTACAGCCCTGGCAAATTGCCTGGGTGGCACTTTAAACTACCCCTGGCTGTTGCGGGCGGCACTAACCGTAGGCAAAAAGCGGGGTGGTTTGCGGTGCCTGGTGGCTTGCTCATAAGCAAAAGCCATAGCTATCAGCTCAGGCTCCTGCCAGGCCGTGCTAAAAAACGACAACCCTATGGGCAAATCGTAATGGTAACCTGCCGGCACGGTAATGTGCGGGTAGCCAGCCACTGCCGCGGCCGATGAGCAACTGCCACCGTAATGGTCGCCAGTTACCTGGTCAATCGTCCAGGGCAGGCCGCCAGTGGGGGCCACAATAGCATCCAGCTCATGCTCGGCCAGCGTCTTGTCTATGCCCTCTCGCCTGGCCAGTCGTGCATTCTTCTCCAGTGCATCCAAATACGCCTGCTCTGTCAGGTCGCCTTTTTCATTGGCCATCTTAAAAATCTCCTGCCTAAAAAAAGGCATCTCCTTTTCAGGGTTGGCCTTGTTAAAAGCAATCAGGTCATCAATCGTTTTGGCTGGGGCATCAGCACCTAGCGAGGCCAGGTAGGCATTCAGGTCGGCCTTAAACTCATACAGCAGCACCTCATACTCAGAGGACCCCCATTGCCTTGATGTTTCAATATTGGCAGGGTCAACCAGTATGGCCCCTTGTGCTGTCAGGGCCTTCAGTGCCTCTTCCATGGCAGCATCTACCGCTTCATGCACCCCAAAATAATTGCGGGCCACACCAATGCGCTTGCCCTGTAGGCCGTCGGCTTTCAAAAACTGTGTATAATCACTATGGGCATGGGCTGCGCTACTTTCGGTAGCTGCGTCTCTTGCATCTACCCCGGTAAGCGCACCCAAAAGCATGGCTGCATCAGTCACCGTGCGGGCCATGGGCCCGGCTGTATCCTGGCTATGAGCAATAGGTATAATGCCTGCCCGGCTTACCAGGCCCAGGGTAGGCTTAATGCCTACAACCGAGTTAATATAACTGGGGCATACCACAGAACCATCGGTTTCAGTACCAATGGCAGCAGCGCACATATTGGCTGCTACAGCCACCCCAGAGCCCGAGCTTGAGCCACATGGGGTGCGGTCAAGCACGTAGGGGTTGCGGGTTTGGCCGCCACGGCCGCTCCACCCACTGCTTGACCGGGTTGAGCGAAAGTTGGCCCACTCACTCAGGTTGGCCTTGGCCAGCAACACCGCCCCTGCCGCACGCAGTTTGGCAGCCACCGTACTGTCCTGGTCAGGAATTGACCCTTCCAGCGCGTACGAGCCTGCCGTGGTAGTCATTTCATCATGTGTATCTATATTATCTTTCAGCACAATGGGCACCCCATGCAACGGCCCCCTGGGCCCTTTCTCTTTCCGCTCGGCATCCAACGCCTCGGCAATGGCCAGGGCATCTGGGTTTACCTCAATAATGGCATGCAGGGCCGGGCCATTGGTATTCAGGGCTTCAATGCGGTCAAGGTACAGTTGCGTGATGCTGCGGGCGGTGTGCTGGCCACTTTCCATGGCGGCCTGCAAATCGGCCAGGGTGGCTTCTTCCAGTTCAAAAACTGCATTCAGGGCGTCCTTTTCCGGGGCTGGCTGGCTGGCCGTACTACAGGCTTCCAATAAAGGGCCGGCCAGCAAAAAGCCGCCACCCAGGCCCATGTAATGTACAAATGCTCTTCTATTCATATGTTTTGGTTAAAAACACCTTACTTTCATAGTGTGGTTACACACTGGTACAAGATAACCAAAAGTATCAATTTCACGTTTGCAGCAACCCGCATCACAGCCACAACTATAAGTAATAGAAAAAGTAATAAACAAACGCCAAACAAATGGTTTTTAATTTGCGTAACATATTAAAGGTTATATTTCAACAAATAAATACCAATTAAATGCCCTAACTAGGGCAAACAAATACCCTAAGCTTTACTAGTCAATACCTGGCCTTTGTTTTAACAACTACACCATAGGCCAAAACCCGGTTTATTTACCAAATCATACAACATAGTGTGCTAATAGCCAGCCAATTGCCTAACTTAAGGCCAAAGCAGGCTTCAGAAAATACGCTAACACAAAAACATCATCTCTATGGCTGGATGGCTGCTTACCTATAAAGAATTTCAACACCACCAGGCCAGTAGGGCCACCCAGTTACTCAGAACCATCGTGGCCTGCCTTTTTGCAATTGCCGTTATTTATATGGTGCTGGCAGATTACTTCTTTCCTTACCCCTGGTTGGCTTACCTGGGTTGCCTATCTATATTTTTAACTGGTGCTATTACCTTATTGCTAATAAAATTCAAAAAGGTAAAAGCAGCATGTATTTTACTGGTAGCCAGCATGTGGCTATCGCTGGTGTTACTCAACACCTTTGCAGGGGGCACCCAAAACCTGCATATGATGAACTACTTCCCCCTGCTATTACTCACCGCCATGCTGTTGGGCGGCAGGGCCGGGGTATTTACCTCATTACTCACATTACTGGCCACCTTTTGTATTGCTTTGGCACAACAGGCAGGCTACCTGCAACAACTAAGCATTATACAAACACCCATAGCTGGCTGGCTCACCCTGGCCATTAATGTTTCATTTACTGCGCTACTGTTTTATATAGGGGTTAAGTACATGACAGATGCATTAAAGAAAGCCCAGCAGGAAATTATTGAACGCAAACAAATTGAAAACGAACTTCGCGAAAGCGAAGAGCGGTTTAAAGTCATTGCTGATGCCACCCCCATACCCATAATTGTCACCTCCTATGAAAGCGGGCGCATCATGTACGTAAACAAAACCATGGCCAGGGCCTTCAACAAACCTGTCAATGAAATTTACCAGCTGCAGTCGCCTGATTTTTATTACCATGAAAGCGACAGAGAAAAAGTCCTGAAAGAAATCAAAGAAAAAGGCCGGTTGCACAGTACCGAGGTCTTAATCAAATCACATACAGGTCAGCCCATGTGGGTTATCCTTTCTGTCAGGCCTTTAACCTTTAAAGGCAAACGGGCACTGCTCAGTGGCTTTTACAACATTAACAAAATCAAAGCCACTGAAGCACAAAACAAAGCCCTGCTGGCCGAAATGGAAGAAAAAAACCATGAGCTTGAAATGAAAAATGCCGAGCTTGAGCGGTTTACCTATACCGTCTCGCACGACCTCAAAAGCCCCATCGTAACCATTAAGGGCTTTCTGGGTTTTTTAAAGCTTGACATTGGCACTGGCAACAGCCAAAAAATAGCCACTGACATTAGCAATATTGAACAGGCAACTGATACCATGCAGCAACTACTGGAAGAGTTGCTTGAACTGTCGCGCATTGGCCGCATTGTAAACCCGCCAGAACCGGTTGATCTGTCTCAACTGGCCAACAGCGTGCAGCAGTTGCTTTTGGGCACCCTTAAAAAGCACAACATTACAGTAAACATACAGCCCAACATGCCCACCATCATGGGCGATAAAACGCGCCTGCATGAAGTATTTCAAAACCTGATAGAAAATGCTGCAAAATTCATGGGCAAACAGGCCAACCCACAAGTAACCATAGGCGCCACACATACCGGCGGCTTAGTTACCTGCTACGTAAAAGACAATGGCATTGGCATTGAAAAGCGCTACCACGAAACCATATTCGGGCTGTTTGACAGGCTAAACAAACAAATAGAAGGTACAGGCATAGGCCTGGCCCTGGTAAAACGCATCATTGAAGTGCACCATGGCCAAATTTGGGTTCAGTCGGCAGGTATTGAAGGGCAGGGCAGCACCTTCTTCTTTACCCTGCAACTTACACCACAACAAAGCCTGCAACCACCGGCTGCCCTGCACAAAGCCCAGTTACAATAAACCGGCTGCTTTGCCAAAGGCCCACTTCAAAAACTCAGGCATGGCCTTGGCCCAGGTGCGTTGGTTATGCTCTCCCCCCTCTACCTCTACATACTCAATATCATGAAAAGGGCGGTAGCCTTTATGCACCAGCTCTACAATCAGGTCAAGCGTATCATCTATCGCATCAATCACCCCATTGCGGTTGCGGTCGCTAAGCTCGTCGTGGGTACCTGCCTCAAACCAAAAGCGCATGCCCGGTTTATAAATGCCACGGCGCACCTCGGCATGCATCATCCGGCCAGCGTCAGGGGCCAGGTCGTCCTAAGGGCGGTCACGCCACCAGAACGACCCTGAAAAAGCACCCACCTTACAAAATACATTGGGGTTGTTCCATGCCATATCAAAGGCAGAAAGGGCCCCTAATGAGTAGCCAGCAACCACATTGTGCTTACCAGGGTATTGTATGCGGTACTTCCGCTTCAGATAGGGCAACAGTTCTTTAATTACAAACTGTGTGTACTTGCGGGCCTTGCTGCCCCGGTCCTGGTAATCTTTGCCTGCTGCAATGCCATACTCCTGCATGCGGTTGCCATCGGCATGAATGGCAATAACAATCACCTCACAAATCTGGTCAGTGTTCAGCAGCTTTTCCAGGTTCTTCTTAATCCGCACTGCCTTGCTGTCTTGCCCGTCGTTCAATACCAGAAAAGGGTAATTTCGGTTAAAGTAAAAATAACCCGGTGGTAAATACAGGTCTACCGTAACCTTGCGGCGCAGCAATTGCGACGAAAACGCCTCAATGTGTTCTATTTGGTACTGCAACACCGGCGGTTTGCGGTTTTGTGGCAGCGTTTGTTCTTCCATAAGTGCTAAAGTGCTGTTAATAAAAGGGTAACATAGCCTTTTATGCCGTTACTATTGATCTTGCCGTAAAGAAAGTGTTATCTTTGCAGCTTCAATTGCAGCAGCCTGCCATGTACACGCAACATTTATAATATGGGGGGCTAAAAGTAGCAGATTAGATCGTAATAATACATAAAGCTTGTTAAATGTGAAAGAAGAATATCATAAATGGTATTCGCCAAACCTTAGCGGCGAGTTTGAAATGCTCGTTTTTGGCGACAGGGGCTTCCCGGTCATCTTATTTCCCACCTCTTATGGTCGGTTTTACCAAAACAAAGACTTTCACCTCATTCACTCGGTGGCCTGGTTTGTCAACAACGGGCTGGTAAAAATTTATTGCCCTGATGGCATTGACAGCCACAGCTGGTACAACAAAGGGGTACACCCCGCCCAACGGGTAAAAAACCACATCTGGTACGACCAAATGCTGTACCATGAGTTAATACCCCGTGCCATGCACGAAACCGGCGTAGGCCAGGTAGCGGTAGCAGGGGCCAGCTTTGGCGGCTACCACGCCACCAACTTTGCCTTTCGCCACCCTGAAATGGTCAAGTACGTATTCAACATGAGTGCCGCCTTTGACATTAAGTCGCACCTTGACGGCTATTATGACGACAATGTGTACTTTAACAACCCGGTTGATTTTGTACCCAATGCCCAGAACCACCACTTTAACGATTTGTTTGTAGTGCTGGGCACAGGCACTGACGATATTTGCCAGGATGCCAACCACCACATGGCAGAAATATTACGCAACAAAGGCATACACCATTGGCTTGACGTGCGCCCCGGTGGCTACCACGACTGGCCCCTGTGGCGCGAAATGCTGCCACACTACCTCTCGCTGATTAAGTAATTAACCAGCAGTACAAACACACCCTAATTCATCAACAAAAGAAAATACTCAATTAAACGCACTATGAAGAAGATTGGAATCTTGTATGGCATGGAAAATACCTTTCCGCAGGCCTTCATAGACCATGTAAACAGCAAAGGCTTGAAAGACATCCAGGCCGAAGCGGTATTGATTGACAACGTACTGCAAGGTGAGCCCACCGAGTATGCTGTAATTATTGACCGCATTTCACAAGATGTTCCCTTTTACAGGGCTTACCTTAAAAATGCTGCACTTTCAGGCACTGCCGTGATCAACAACCCGTTCTGGTGGAGTGCCGACGAAAAGTTCTTTAACAACGCCCTGGCCGTAAAGCTTGGCGTGCCCGTACCCAAAACGGTATTGTTGCCTTCTAACGCCCGCCCTGATGATACACAGGACTCTTCATTCCGCAACTTAAAGTTTCCTTTAGGTTGGGAAAACATCTTTGACCACATTGGCTTCCCCGCCTTTATGAAGCCCTTTGCTGGCGGTGGCTGGAAAAACGTATACAAAATACACAACCAGGAGGAGTTCTTTACTGCCTACAACCAAACCGGCCAGCTGGTTATGATGCTGCAGGAAGCCATTGAGTTTGACGAGTACTTCCGCTGCTACTGCATTGGTGGCAAAGACGTGCGCATTATGCAGTACGAGCCCAGAAACCCCCACCACCTGCGTTATGTACAGGGCGAGCCCAAATCAAGCAAAAAGCTGCTGGCCACCATTAAAAAGTATGTACTTGAGCTGAACAAAGGCCTGGGTTACGACTTTAACACGGTTGAGTTTGCTATTAGAGACGGTGTGCCTTACGCCATTGACTTCTGCAACCCTGCCCCCGATGCTGATGTGCACTCTGTAGGCCAGGAAAACTTTGACTGGGTAGTTGAAGCCGCCGCCAACATGGCCATTAAGCGCGCCAAAGCTTACAAACCCGGTGTTGACAACCTAACCTGGGGTACCTTTATGCAAAACGCCGTGGCCCACCAGCCCCTGGTAGCTGCCCCGGCCGAGGCGGCCAAAAAGCAGGCACCAGCTAAAAAAGCGGCGCCCGCTAAAAAAACTACAGCTAAAAAAGCCACTACCAAAAAGGCTGGCACCACAACTACTAAAGCAGCCAACTCATAATAATTGGCCATTAATACAATATTCTACATGCGTCGGCAATAGTTTTATTGCCGGCGCAGTTTACTTTTGCCTTCTGCTCTATAACACACAACGCTTTTTTTGCCTATGCCCAAGGTGCGAATTGCCATACTTGACTTATACAACAACGAGCCCAACGAGGGCATGCGTGCCATTCATGAAATTATAAAAAGCTTTGCACGCAACCGCCGCATTGATATGCCCTTTACCGTGTATGACGTGCGGGGCGGTGCCCAGGTGCCCGACCTGAGTTACGACCTGTACATCTCTACCGGTGGCCCCGGCAGCCCATTAGAAAGCGAAGGCTCCGTTTGGGAGGCCCGCTATTTTGCCCTGATGGAGCAAATCAAGGCGCACAACCGCGTATCATCGCCCGATCGTAAAAAGCTCGTTTTTCTCATTTGCCATTCTTTTCAGGTATTTATCAGGTATTATGACCTGGCCACGGTAAGCCCCCGCAAGTCAAACTCTTTTGGGGTATTTCCTGTGCATACCATTGACAATGGCCACCACGACCCCATGTATAAGGGGCTGGCCAACCCGTTTTGGGCGGCCGATTCGCGCGACTACCAGGTGGTGCAGCCCCGCCTTGATAAAATCAGAGAGGCCGGCGGCAGGGTGCTTTGTATTGAAAAGTACCGCCCCCACGTACCGCTAGAGCGTGCCGTCATGTCCATCCGTTTTGACGATGCCTTCTTTGGCACCCAGTTCCACCCCGAGGCCGACCCCAATACCATGCGCAAGCTGATGCAGCGCGAAGACAAGAAAAACGGCATTATTAAGCACCATGGCGTTGATAAGTATTATGACATTCTAGAGCATCTCGAAGATACCGAGAAACTACAGTTAACCTACAACACCATACTGCCTTCTTTCTTAGAAAAAGGCCTCAAAACCAAACTCGCTTTATCAGCACTCTCGCATGATCTCTAACCTTAGGGCACGCTTTAACGAACAGTTTAGCGATGCCAAATACCAGGCCTTTCTGAATGACCTGAACCAGCGCTATAACCACCATGTGGCATTTAGAGTAGCCGAAACCCCTGTGTTTTTACCCAACCTGCTGCGTGACAGGCTGCTGGCCGCATCTGACGATGTAATTACGCAAATACTGGCACTTGATATTGCCCAAACCTCTGAAAGGGCAATACCCGCAGGCTATAAAGCCCCTAACGAAACCCCGCACCCCTTTTTTCTGGTGTTAGACTTTGCCGTGTGCCACGACCAGGCCGGCCAGCTTACCCCCCAGTTAATTGAGCTGCAGGGCGTACCCTCATTGTATGGGTACCAGGTGATGGTGGCCGACCTGTACCGCCAACATTTTGATTTGCCAGATAACCTGACCTATTTATTTAATGGCCTGACGCCACAGACTTATACTGAGCGGTTTAAGCGCTTGCTGTTGAACGGCCATGACCCTGAAAATGTGGTGCTGCTTGAAGTTACACCAGACATACAGCACACCAGCATTGACTTTATTGTTACCCAGGCCCTTACCGGGGTGGTGCCGGTATGCATTAGCGATGTAAAAAAGCGGGGCCGGCAGTTGTATTACCTCAACAAGGGGCGCGAGGTACCCATCAAGCGCATTTACAACCGCATTATACCTGAAGATATTGTTAAAAACCCCAGCATCATTAAAGAGTACCACCTTACTGATGATGTTGAGGTTGAGTGGTGCGGCCACCCCAACTGGTTTTTCCGCATCAGTAAGCACACCATGCCTTACTTAAACAGCCCCTACGTACCTGAAAGCACCTTTTTAAGCCAACACCAGCAGTGGCCCGAAAACCTTGAGCAATATGTATTGAAGCCGCTGTTTTCATATGCCAGTGCCGGGGTTAAGTTTCATGTAACCCAGGCCGACCTTGATGCCATACCTGTAAGCGAGCGTGACGATTACCTGCTGCAGAAAAAAATCAAGTACCAGCCGGTGGTGCAGGCACCCGATGGCCTCATTAAAACCGAAATCAGGGTGCTGTGCCTGTGGGAAGAAGGCCTGGCCCGCCCAGAGCCTGTTATGAACCTGGCCCGCCTAAGCCGGGGCGATATTATTGGCGTTAAGTTCAATAAAGACAAAACCTGGGTAGGCGGCTCTGTAGGTTTTTTTGAGCCCAACGCATAGCCCTGCCACGCAGTACAGAGGGGTAATTTAAAAAAGCTGTAAAAGTTTTCCAAAACCGGTATAGCATACGTATCATGTGCTAACCAGCCTTAAGGCATAGGGCAAGCTATGCCCTGAGGCTGGTGCACTCACCAAAAACTGTTATACTATGAGAACACACCAGCAGCGTATTGGCAACCTGCTGTGCGGCAAGGGCACACTAACCCGTGCCCAGCAGTTGCACATCAGTGGGGGCGTTGGCATTACCCAGGGGCCCCTTACCGTCATTGTCGATCCGGATCCGCCTGATACTGATGCCGATCCTGATAAGGCAACTGGATAAGATAATACACAAGAATAGTTAAGGTTAAACAAATAAGCGATTTAAGAAAAGCTACCCTGCCTCAGGGTAGCTTTTTTGCTTTCTACCCCACTGTTCTGCCTCTTGCCAATATTTTCAATTGCTAACTTTCCATTATCAATTACCCATGCGTATCATGTAATAAATACCTGCCAGTGCCTCAGCAGCGCAGGCATACACAGATGAATGCAATGAAAGACTAACCCCAACATATTCAACCTACTGCTTCTTCAACCACTATAATCAACAACTACCACTACAATACAATCGGACTAATTTCTTTCATCAACTAGTAACCTGTAAATCATGAAGCAGCCCAATATGCTTTCTACCAGGCAGGGGCAGGGCCGTAAGCTGCAAGGCTTCGGCCAGTTCCAGCTGGGTACTGACCAGTTATGCAGGCTCCGTGGTGGCAACTGCCGCCGCAGGCGCCGCCGAAGAAGAAGAGGCGGTGGCAATGACGACCCCAGCGAGCCGCCTTTTCCGGTAATTGTTGACCCCAACCCGCCAGATACTGACCTGCCCCTGCCACCAGGGTAACCGGGTAACTGGGTAATCCTGCGCAGCACAAACCAATCTGCCCAGCCCAAAGCCCCAAAGCCATCGTGGGCTTTGGGCCTTTGCTATATTTTAAGCAGGTGCCAACAACCTGGTGTCAAT
>CAZXTW010000164.1:0-10167 GCA_964643525.1 uncultured Roseivirgaceae bacterium | reverse complement strand
AAGTGGGTGTATTGAGGCTGCCTTGCTGCCACAGGTAAGCTGGTAAGAGGCAGGAGCCTCGCACCAGCATGCCTGGGCGGTACTATACTTTATGCTTAAGCGTAGTGCTCGGTAGCAGCAAAGAAGAAGCTGCCCTCGATCAGGGCGTTCTCGTCAGAGTCAGACCCGTGCACAGCGTTGGCTTCAATAGACTTGGCAAAAAGGTTACGTATGGTGCCCGGCTCGGCCTTGGCAGGGTCAGTGGCGCCAATGAGCTTGCGGAAGTCTTCAACGGCATTGTCTTTTTCAAGGATAATGGCTACGATAGGGCCAGACGACATGTAGGCGCACAAGTCGTTGTAAAAAGGGCGCTCTTTGTGCACAGCATAAAACTGGCCAGCACGCTCAGGGCTGAGGCTGGTTAGTTTCATGGCCACAAGGTTGAAACCGGCCTCTTCTATCATTTTAATGATGGCTCCGGTATTGCCCGCACCAAAGGCATCGGGCTTAATCATGGTGAAAGTTCTGTTTCCTGCCATTCTGTATTATGGTATGGTGGTTATTTTTGGAGGCGCAAAGTTATGATTTTATTGATAAGTACCAGCCTGTTGTGCCTAATGATTTGGCCTGTGCGTGGCAGGCATACCACTTATACAGGGGCGCTACCCCCTGTTATTGTATTATTGTTAAAATATGATCACTTTTGTACCTTATCACCAAATGTTCTGTTAACAACAGGGTTGGTTTCATATGCACAACATAGCGGCTTTTAAGCAGTTTTTAGCTACCCCCCGCAGCATAGTTATTACCACGCATCATAAGCCCGATGCCGACGCGCTGGGCTCATCATTAGGTATGGCTGCGTTTTTGAAAAAGAAGGGCCACCGGGTAACGGTGATTACGCCCACTGATTACCCCGAGTTTTTGTTCTGGATGCAGGGCAATGACGCCGTGGTGGTGTATGAAGAAGGGAACGAGCAACGCAGTGCCGCTCTGATTGATGCTGCCGAGGTGGTGTTTTGCCTGGATTTTAGCCGGCTTGACCGGATTAATGAGCTGGGCGAGCTGGTGCGCCACTGCACCGCCAAGAAGGTGTTGATAGACCACCATATGGACCCCGAAGATTTTGCTGATTTTGTGCTGTGGGATGTAAAGGCGGCTGCCACTGCGCAGCTGATTTATGAGCTGATTGCGCTGATGGGTGACTGTGACCTGATTGATGCTGATATTGCCAACAGCCTGTATGCCGGCATTATGACAGATACCGGTGGCTTTAGGCACAGCAATACCAGCAAGCAGGTGCACCTGACCACAGCCGCCCTGATTGACCACGGGGCCAATGTTACTATGGTAAGCAATGCCATTTATGATAATAATTCATTTAACCGAATGAAGTTTCTGGGGTTTGCCCTGAGCGAAAAGCTGTGCGTGCTGCCCCAGTACCAGGTGGCTTATTTTGCCATTACGGCCGATGAGCTGGCCCGGTTTGATTCTAAAACCGGCGATACAGAAGGGCTGGTAAATTATGCCCTTTCAATTAAAGGGGTAAAGATGGCGGCCCTGATTATTGACCGCACGGTAGCGGTTAAGATGTCATTCCGCTCATTTGGTGATTTTAGTGTGAATGAGTTTGCCCGCAACCATTTTAACGGTGGCGGCCATAAAAACGCTGCCGGTGGCCGCAGTGATGACACGCTAGAGGCTACGGTGGCCCGGTTTGTGGCCCTGCTGCCCCAGTACCAGGCCCAACTGACCGGCCAACCCGGCAATGCCGTTACCAATGCGTAATGGGTGGCCTGGCGCCCACCTGATGGCCCTGCTTTGGCTGCTGCTGGCCGTGAGCAGCTGCAGCCCTGGCAACCGCCCGGCTGGCCTGGCAGATTTTGAATGGCACCGCCGCACCAACGGCTATAAGCCTGCCAATGGCGATATTATGGTGATGGCCATTGCGTATTATGCCCCCAATGATTCATTGTTGTTTAGCACAGCCCAGGCAGGCCCCCTGCCTATGTATTATACTGATACTGCCCTGAATAACCCAGGCGGCATTGAAGAAGCGATAGCGCTGATTAGAGAAGGCGATAGTGCCACTTTTACGGTGCAGGCCGGTAATTTGTTTGGCCGCACGTTTGGCACGCCCCTGCCTGAGGGGCTGACCGCTGAGAGCCGGGTGCGGTTTCATATGGCCCTGGTAGGGGTGTATGACGAGGCCGGGTTTGAGAAGTGGCAACGCCTTGAGCAGCTAAGGCAGCTACAGGCCGCCACCCAACAGGATGTAAACCAGATTGTGGCCCACCTTGAAGCCACCCAGGCCACCGCCCAGCCCACCGGCACCGGCCTGCATTACCGCATTGAGCAGCCCGGCACCGGGCCCAATGCACAATATGGCGATAGCGTGTACGTGTATTATACCGCGAAAACGCTTGATGGAGTTGTATTTGACAGTAATATAGAAGAAATTTCAGGTTCATTTACAACTAAACCGGCCCGGCCAGTGTCAGCACCAGTAGGGTTGCTGTTGGGTGAGGGGCGGTTTTCAGTAGGCCTTGATTATGGCCTGCAGTATATGAACCAGGGCAGCACAGCCGTGCTGTACCTGCCCGCCATGATGGCTTTTAGCCAACTGGAGGCCACTGGTTTTACAGCCGCCAGCCAGCCCATGGTGGTAACGGTACAGGCCGTTAGGGTTGTGCCCTATGCTACATTTACTGATGCCCCATAAAGAGTTGCATAAATGGTTGCATAAATGGTTGATGCGCCCGGCAGGCATCTTTTATGTTTTAAATGCATTGTAATGGTAAACCCTGCGTTGTAACCCGCAGGGGTGCGTAATAATTGTTAACAGGTATTTTAATTAGCAGAGCTATGAAAGCAATGATGAACACTGTACAGATGTTAGGAAGCAAGGTATTGATGGTGCTGGCGGTGCTGCCTTTGTTGGTAGGCTGCCTGAACAATGATTTTGGCAGTGTGCCAGATTTTGACGCCGAGGCACAGATGGCAACCGACCTGGCCCTGATAGACGATTATTTAACGGCCAACGGCCTTACGGCCCTACGAACAGAGTCAGGCCTGCATTACCGCATTACACAAAACGGCAGCGGTGCCCTGGCCGACAGTGGCAATGTGGTGCGGGTAGATTATGTAGGGTATGATTTAGAAGATAAGGTGTTTGACACCAGCATTAGCCTGATAGCCCAGGCCAATGATATTTTTGTGCCCGAGCGCGATTATATACCGCTTGAGTTTACGCTGGGCCAGAATTCAGTAATACAGGGCTGGGAAGAAGGCCTGAGCCTGTTGAACGCAGGCAGCAAAGCCACTTTTTACATACCCAGTGGTTTGGCGTATGGCCCGTTTGGCACTGCCAGTGGCCAGTTTGCCAACCAGGTGCTGATTTTTGATGTAGAGCTGCTGGAGATTCGATGAAAGTTTGCTTTGCCACGAATAACCCCAATAAGATACAGGAAGTACAACAACTGCTTGCCGCTACCGGCAGGCAGTTTGACGTTGTGAGCCTGACAGCTATTGGCTGCCATGAAGAGCTGCCCGAAAACCAGACCACTATTGAAGGCAATGCCATTGAAAAGGCCAGCTATGTGTTTACAAATTATGGGGTAAACTGCTTTGCTGATGATACGGGCCTTGAGGTAACTGCCCTTAACGGGGCGCCCGGCGTGTACTCTGCCCGGTATGCAGGGCCGCAACGCGATGCCCGGCAGAATATGGAGCTGCTGCTGCGCAACCTGGCTGGCAATAGCAACCGCCAGGCCCGCTTTAAAACGGTGGTGTGCCTGTATTTAAACGGGCAGCAATATACGTTTGAAGGCATTGCCGAAGGCCACATTATTGATGCGCCCAGGGGTGCTGGTGGTTTTGGGTATGACCCTGTTTTTGTACCCACCGGCCATACACGTACTTTTGCCGAGATGAGCGGCCAGGAAAAAAATACCATGAGCCACCGGGCAAAAGCTGTACAAAAACTGATTGATTACCTACAAAAAGCAGCGATTTAGTGTATTTTTAGAGCCGATTGATTGGACCCATGAAAAAGCCCTACATCGTCGGCATTACCGGTGGCAGTGCCTCTGGCAAAACGCTTTTCTTAAACAGCCTCATCAACTCTTTTTCGAAAGAGCAGGTATGCCTTGTATCACAAGACAATTATTATAAGTCACACCAAAGCCAACTGCTTGACCGCAACGGGGTGGTGAATTATGACGTGCCTGAGTCGATTGATTTTTCGGCCTATGCTCAGGATATACGGCAGCTTTTGGCCGGGCAGGTAGTTGAGCGGCCCGAGTATGTATTTAACCAACCCGGGGTAACCCCCAAAACCATTGTGCTGAGGCCCGCCCCTATAGTGGTGGTAGAGGGCATTTTTGTGTTTTACAGTTATGAACTGGCCAGCCTGCTGAACCTGAAGCTGTTTATTGATGCCAAAGATTATATTAAGCTGGCCCGCCGCATTAAGCGCGATAAGGTAGAGCGGGGCTATGAGCTTGACGATGTGCTGTACCGCTATGAAAACCATGTGGCCCCCAGTTATGAGAAGTATATTGAGCCGTTTAAGTACGATGCCGATATGGTGATACCCAATAACGACCATTTTAATAATGCCCTTGAGGTGATTGTGGCCTACCTAAAGTCAAAATTGTAACATTATTATGGCCTGCATCCAGCATTTTTAGTTAGCTTTGCAAGCTCTGATGATGAAAACCAAAAGCCAGATAACGCAATTTGTTCAGTTTATGCTGCTGTTGCTTGCATTGGTTACCAATTGCATTGCCACCAGCTATGCGTTTACTTTTGGTGCAGCGCCTGTAAAAGAGCAGGCTGCTACGGCCAATGATGGCCAGACCGACCCCACCGACAAGCAAGGTACCGAACAGGAGCAGTTGCTGATGTTGCCTGCCTATGAGGCATTGATGCCTGTTTTGAAGGCGCCTATTACGCCGGTGCTGTTGTGTATTGAAGAGATTGCCCTGGTTTTAGAGGTGGCCTACCCCAGGCCAACAGACCATGTGCGCACCTCTACCACTTACCACAAGGTACTTTTCAGGCGAATTATTTCGCCAAACGCCCCCTAGGGCTACCCACCTTACCTTTTCTATTGACCTTACCAGGTTTTTAGCAGGCACCGCCCTACTGGCAGTGCCCTCATATAGTATTTTCATAACCAACAATAGATTTTATTACTAAACCCATGAAACACAAAGGTGTCGTTATATTATTAACCGTACTGATTACCGCGTTAAGTATTTACTTTTTGTCATTTACGCTGGTAACAGGCGATATTAGAGAGCAAGCCAATGTTTATGCTACTGACTCAACCGGTAATATAGACCTGAACAAGCGGCAGGGCTACTTAGACAGTATCTGGAAAAAGCCTGTGTATAACCTGCTGGGGCTGGGCATTGAGTACACTTACCAGGAGGTAAAAGAGACTGAGCTGAGCCTGGGTCTTGACCTGCAGGGTGGCATGCACGTTACCCTTGAGGTATCGCCCATTGATATTATTAAGGCCTTAAGTGGTGACAATCAAGACCCCCTGTTTTTGCAGGCTATTGAGCGGGCCAAAGAGAAGCAACGAACCAGCCAGAGCGAGTTTGTTGATTTGTTTTATGAGTCGTTTCAGGAGGCATCACCCAACAGCACGTTAGGGCCATTGTTTGCCAATGCCAATAACAGGGGCCGCATTAGTTCTGACACGCCCGATGGTGATATTCTTGATATTATTAATACTGAGGTAGAGCTGGCCATTGGCCGTTCGTTTAATATTTTGCGCAACAGGATTGACCGCTTTGGTGCCTCGCAGCCTACTATACAGCGTATAGAGGGTACCGGCCGCATACAGATAGAGCTGCCCGGCGTAGAGAATAAAGAGCGGGTGCGCAAGATGCTGCAAAGTGTGGCTAAGCTGGAGTTTTGGGAAGTGGCCGACGACCAGGATGTGTTTGATGCCTTGGGCCAGGCCAGCCAGATTTTGGCTGATGAGAAGAAAGGCACTACTACCGATGATGTGCTGGACGATTTGTTAGACAGCACCCAGGTGGCTGATGTAGCCGACGCCATTGCAGATACCCTGACCGACGGCAGCGATACCACTTTGCTGGCTAATAACGCTGGTGATAGTGCCGGCTTTGACCTGTCTGACACAAGCGCAAATGCCGACAGCGCGCGCGCTGATGTGAATTTTGATGATTTAGATGTGATTAGCCGTAACTTCAGGTATTTTTCACAAATACCCAGAGAGAGCGGTGGCGGTTATTTGCTGATGCGCTTTGCGGTGAAAGATACTATTGAGCTGAACCGCGCCATGGCCCGCCCTGAAATTAAAGACCTTTTTCCTAGCGATGTGGTTTTTCTGTGGGATGCCAAGGGCGAGGTGCTTGAGGGTGTTGATGATGAGCTGATAGGCCTGACACCCGTGCGGTTAAGAAGAGGCGGCAAGGCCCCACTAGAGGGTGACGTGGTAACGAATGCTTACCAGGATTATGACGAGCGGGGTGCACCTGCGGTAACAATGGTGATGAATTTTGAAGGTGCCAAAACGTGGCGCAATTTAACGGCAGAGAATATTAACCGCCGTATTGCCGTAGTGCTTGATGATTACGTGTATTCAGCCCCGAATGTAAGCGTAGAGATACCCAACGGCCGCTCAATTATTACAGGTAGCTTTGATATACAGCAGGCGCAGGATCTGGCCAGCATTTTGAAGGCCGGTGCCCTGCCCGCCCCTACCCGTATTGTTGAAGAGGCTGTGGTTGGCCCTACGCTGGGTGCCAAAGCCCGCCAGCAGGGTATTATTTCAATGCTTGCCGGCCTGGGTATTGTAATTATTTTTATGATTGCCTACTACTCTGGCGGTGGTGCCATTGCCAACCTGGCCCTGGCGTTTAATGTGTTTTTTATACTGGGTATTCTGGCCAATATTAATGCGGCCCTGACGCTGCCCGGTATTGCCGGTATTGTGTTGACCATTGGTATGTCAATTGATGCCAACGTGCTGATTTTTGAACGGATCAGGGAAGAGCTGCGCAATGGCAGTAATTTAAAGAATGCCATTAATGCGGGGTATAAAAAGGCCTTTACCTCTATTTTTGATGCCAATATGACTACCGCCCTTACTGCGGTTATTTTGTACTGGCTGGGCCAGGGCCCTGTACAAGGGTTTGCTATTACCCTGTTAATTGGTATTGCCTGTTCATTCTTTAGCGCAGTGTATATTACCCGCGTGTTTATTGAGCGCCTGTCAAGAAAAGGTGATGACAGCAAGATATCGTTCAAAACGCCCCTTTCAAAAGGCGTGCTGGCCAACCTTGATTTTAACTTCCTGGGTAAAAGAAAGCGTGCTTACATTTTCTCAGTATCGTTCATAGCCATAGGTATGATACTGCTGGTTGTGCAGGGTGGCTTTAATTTTGGGGTTGATTTTAAAGGTGGCCGTTCGTATGTGGTTGAGTTTCCTGAGGCGGTATCAAGCACTGATTTGAAGGTGGCCCTGGCCGATGATTTTGACAACAAAGGTACCGAGGTAAAAACTTTTGGCAGCAGCAATACAGTTAAGGTTACTACCTCTTATTTGGTTGATGATGAAAGTGCAGAGGCCGATTCACTGGTGCAACTGGCCCTGGTTAGTGGTTTGCAGGAAGCCACCAGCTTTACTTATACAGCCAATGAAAATACCAGAGGCCCCGATAATTTTATTATTGGTAGTTCATCAAAGGTAGGTGCTACTATTGCTGATGATATTCAGAAATCATCAATCTACTCAATTTTGCTGGCGCTGGTTGTGATCTTTGCTTACATATTCATCCGCTTCCGTAAGTGGCAGTTTGGTATAGGTGCTATTATTGCCCTGTTCCATGATACCTTTTTTGTAGGAGCAGCATTTTCTATTGTAGGCTTTTTGGGTATTAAGTCATTTGAGGTTGACCAGGTGGTGATTGCCGCTGTGTTGACTATGATTGGTTACTCAATTAACGATACGGTGGTGGTGTTTGACCGCGTGCGTGAAAACCTGAGGCTGAATACCAAGAAAGATAAAAACGAAGTATTTAATATTTCAATTAACAACACGCTTAACCGTACCGTAATTACATCTGTCACTACGTTAATTGTGATATTGGTGCTGTTAATTTTTGGTGGCGAGGTGTTGCGCGGCTTTTCATTTTCACTGCTGGTAGGTGTACTGATTGGTACTTACTCGTCAGTATTTATTGCCACACCTATGGTAATTGACCTGCCCGATGGCAGCAAAAAAGAAAGCTAAGGTTAGCAGTTAGTTAGTCAATAAAAAAGGCCTTCTTTTCAGAAGGCCTTTTTTATTGTGCTTATTTTTTAGCCATACCTGCGCCAGAAGTAGGGGGTAAATAGCATTAAGATGGTAAACAGCTCAAGGCGGCCCAGCAGCATTAAAAATGAGAGCAGCCATTTGCCACCTGTGGGCAGGCCGGCAAAGTTATCAACCGGGCCAACGGCGCCTAAACCGGGGCCTATATTACCCAATGAGGTGGCGGCAGCGCCAATGGCAGTTTCAAAATCAACCCCAAACATGGCCAGAGCTACTGAGCCCGCCCCAAAGATGCCAATGTATATCATGATAAATGCCAGCACATGAAAGGTAATGTCACGTGGCACGGCACGTGCATTGATGCGCACAGGTATTACGCCGCTGGGGTGCAGCTGCCGTTTTAGTTCAAGCAGGCTGTTTTTGATAAGCAGCACATGCCTGATTATTTTAACCCCGCCCGCAGTTGAGCCTGCCGAGGCCCCTATGAACATGAGCATGAAAAACAGCACTATTACCACGTGGTGCCAGGCAGTATAATCGGCCGTGATAAAACCGGTAGTAGTAATGATAGATACTACCTGAAACAGGGCATCACGAAATGATTGTTCAAGGCCTTTATCAGCATTGTATATGGCAATGGTTACTACAACAGTTAACAGCACCACAATGCGCACGTAGTACCTGAACTCTTCACTGGCCCATATTTTTTTGAGCTTGCCTTTTAGTGCAAAGTAGGTAAGGGTAAAGTTGGTGCCCGCCAAAAACATGAAGATGGTTATGACGTATTGCAGGTAGGGCGACTGGTAATGGGCAATGCTGGCCTGCCGGGTAGAGAAGCCCCCCGTGGCCATGGTGGTGAGGCTGTGGTTTACAGCATCAAATATTGACATGCCGCCCAGCCAAAGCAGTAGGGCCTCAAGTATGGTGAGGCCCAGGTAAATGAGCCACAGGCGCTTGGCTGTTTCTCTGATGCGCGGCTGCAGCTTATCTGGCGAGATGCCCGGTGCCTCGGCCACAAACAGCTGCATGCCACCAATGCCTAGTATGGGCAATATGGCTACGGCCAGCACGATAATGCCCATGCCGCCAATCCATTGCGTAAGGCTGCGCCAGTACAATATGCTTTTGGGCATGGCCTCAATGTCATTCAGTATAGAGGCACCAGTGGTAGTAAAGCCAGATACTGTTTCGAAAAAGGCATTGCTAAAGTCAGGGATGGCCCCTGTCAGGTAGTAAGGCAATGAACCAAACAATGACATGAACAGCCAACCCATGGTGACTACCAGGTAGCCATCGCGCTTTTTAAGGGCTTTGTTTTGTGTTTTGCGGGTGGTGAGCCAAAAGGTAAGGCCCGTGCATACGGTAAGCAATGACGAGACGGCCAGCAGAAACCATACTTCGGTTTCCCAAAAGTAGAGTGACATGGGTACGCATGAAAGCATGAGCGTGCCACCAAATATGAGCAATAACCCTACCAGGTTAAAGATGATTGGCAGGTTAAATCTCATTTAAAGAAGGCTTCTACTTTATGAATGCATTCAGGCATTGACAGCACCACCACCCTGTCTTTAGTCATGAACTGAAAATTGCCTGTGGCAGTATACCCCTTGCCGTGCCTGATTACCCCGCCAATAATGGCTGTGTGCGGAAAGTTGATGTCGCGAATTTCTTTATTATTGATTTTAGACTTTTCTTTTACCTCAAACTCAAGTATTTCAGCATCAACGCCATGCAGGCTGGCAATTGACAGCACCTGCCCTTTTCTAATGTACCTGAAAATGAAGTTGGCCGCAATGAGTTTTTTGTTGATCATGGTATCAACCCCAATGTTTTGCGAGAGGTGGATGTAGTCCATGTTTTCAACCAACGAGATGGTTTTTTTAACCCCGTGG
>CAZXTW010000163.1:0-10210 GCA_964643525.1 uncultured Roseivirgaceae bacterium | reverse complement strand
AACAATGCCCCTGATGACTTTGCCCAGCAAGATGCTTTCATAGGCGAAGCCCGTTACCTGCGTGCATTTTACTATTACCTGTTGTTAGACATGTTTGGCAATGTGCCCATCTTTACTGACCCGGCTGCTGACCCTAACAACCCCCCAACCCAGAATACCCAGGCAGAAGTATTTGCTTTTATTGAAAGTGAATTGCTGGCTATTATTCCTAACCTGCCTGTAACCAACAGTGTAAATACTTACGGTAGGGCTACTGCAGGTGCTGCCAACACCTTGCTGGCCAAGTTGTACCTCAATGCAGAAGTGTATACTGGTACAGCCAGGTGGGCTGATGCCATTGCCGCTACTGATGCCGTAATTAACTCTGGCCAGTATGCCCTGGCACCTAACTTCCTTGATAACTTTGTGCCCAACAACGAAAGCTCGCCAGAAATCATCTTTGCCATTGGTTTTGACAATGGGGTTGACTTTCAGGATCGCGGCATGGACTTTTACATGCGTACCCTGCACTACAACCAGGTTAACGACGCTGTAACCCCATGGAATGGCTTTACAACCTTGGCTGACTTCTACAATACCTGGGACATTGACAATGACGATCGTGCTGTGATTTTCCTGGAAGGTCAGCAGTTTGATTTACTTTCAGGTGCCCCTTTAACAGAGCGTGACGATCAAACACCGTTGTCATTTACTTTAGATGTGCCCCGTACAGGTGCTTCTGAAAGCCAGGGTATTCGTGTAGTGAAGTACCAGCTTGACCCTTCTGCGCCAGCTGGCCGTGCCAACAACGATTTCTCGATCTTCCGCTATGCAGATGTACTGCTCATGAAAGCAGAGGCCAGCCTGCGTAATGGTGATGCCGCTACTGCTTTGATGTTGGTAAACAGCGTTAGAGAGCGTGCTTTTGACCCTGACCAGCCATTGGGTGCTGTAACGCTTGATGACATCCTGAACGAAAGAGGCTTTGAATTGTGCTGGGAAGGCTTCCGCCGCACTGACCTGATCCGTTTTGGCCGTTTTAACGATGCCTGGACCAACAAGGCTGCCAGTGAGTCGTTCCGTCAGCTGTTCCCTATTCCTCAGGCACAGCTTGACGCCAACCCAAGGTTATCACAAAATACTGGCTACTAAGCCCTAACAAAATATACTTCAGAAGAGAGCAAGTAAGTATTTACTTGCTCTCTTTGTATATGCCTGCCTGGCCATGCCTTACCTGTGCATACAAACCCAAATCACTTTGGTATTTGTGCCAGAGCACAATATATTTATGAGTTATGCAGGCTACTAAAAAAGTGATTGAAGCCAGCCTGCATTGAGCCAACTACAGGGGCTGTATTGAGCATTGAATCATGAAGAAAATATTACGCTTTACCTTATTGGGGGTATTGTTTGCCTGTGGGTCTGAACCAACCCATGAGCCTGCCACACCAGTAGCGGCCAACACGCTGTTTTCGTTGCTGCCCAGCAGCAGTACAGGTATCGATTTTACCAACCAACTGGCTGCTGATGCTAATTTTGATGTATTCAGGTACCGCAATTATTACAATGGCGGGGGCGTAGCCATTGGCGATTTGAATAACGATGGCCTTGACGACATTTACCTTACCGCAAATACTGAGGGCAACCGCCTGTTTATAAACAAAGGCAACTGGCAGTTTGATGATGCTACCCGTAAAGCAGGGGTAGCCGGCAGGCAGGCCTGGAGCACGGGCGTAAGCCTGGCCGATGTCAATGCCGATGGCTATCTGGACATATACGTCTGCAACTCGGGCAATATTGAAGGCGATGACAAGCGCAATGAGCTGTTTGTGAACAATGGCGACGGTACGTTTAAGGAACAGGCAGCTGACTATGGGCTGGCCGATGAAGGCTTTAGCACCCACGCTGCATTTTTTGATTATGATGCTGATGGCGACCTTGACATGTACCTGCTTAACAACTCATTCAGGCCCATTAGCAGCTTTGGCCTGCGCAACATTCGCCATGAACGCGACCCCATTGGGGGCGATAAACTGTTTAGAAATGACAACGGCCGCTTTACTGATGTGAGCGAGGCTGCAGGTATTTTTGGTTCTGTAATTGGCTTTGGCCTGGGCGTAACCATTGGTGATGTAAACAAAGACAATTGCCTGGATATTTACGTGAGCAATGACTTTTTTGAACGTGACTACCTGTACATTAACAATTGTGATGGCACCTTTACTGAAAACCTGCCCAGCTATATGGGGCATATTAGCCAAAGCAGTATGGGGGCTGATATGGCTGATATTAACAACGATGCCTACCCCGATATTTTTGTGACTGATATGTTGCCAGCCTCTGAAAGGCGCCTGAAAACAACTACAGTAAACCAAAGCTACGACAAATACCGCCAGCAGCTTAAAAATGATTATTACCACCAGGTAATGCGCAACAACCTGCACCTGAACAATGCCAACAATACGTTTAGCGAAATAGGCCAGCTGGCCGGGGTAAACGCCTCTGACTGGAGCTGGGCGGCCCTGATTACCGACCTGAACAACGATGGCTACAAAGACATTTACGTATCGAACGGGATATACAAAGACCTGACCGATCAGGACTATATTAACTTTCAGTACGACGAGGCCTACAAAAATATATTGAAAGGTGCCAAGCCTGATTTTGCTGAGATGGTAAAAGACATACCCAGCACGCGCCTGCCCAACCATACTTTTGCCAACCTGGGCAACCTGACCTATGCTGACAGCACCGCTGCCTGGGGCCTTGACCTGCCCAGCCACTCGAACGGCTCGGCCTATGGCGATCTTGACAATGACGGCGACCTTGACCTGGTGGTAAACAACGTAAACCAACCCCTGTTTGTATACCGCAACAATACCAATGCCTTGCGGGCCAATAATTACATTGCTGTTGCGTTAAAAGGCACTGGGGCCAATACGTTTGCCCTGGGAGCCAAAGTAACCGTAATGGCCGGTAACGATACTTATTACCAGGAGCTGGTGCCCAGCAGGGGTTTTCAAAGCTCAGTAAGCTACAGGCTGCACTTTGGTGTGGGCAGCCACACAGCCATTAATGCTGTACAGGTGGTATGGCCCGACGGTACCACACAAACACTAAACAACCCACAGGTAAACCAGCTGCATACCATTGCTTATGCACCTGATGACCAGCCCGCCGTACCTGATAATAAGTTGCCTGCCCCCCTGTTTAGCAGCTTAACAGACCAGGCTGCCATTAACTTCAGGCACCAGGAAAATGACTTTGTTGACTTTAACCGTGAGCGGTTAATGGCCCATATGCTTTCTACCCAGGGCCCTAAGCTGGCTGTTGCCGATGTGAATGGCGACGGGTTGGACGATTTTTATATTGGTGGGGCCAAAAACCAGCCGGGAGGGCTGTTTATACAACAGCGTGACGGCGCCTGGGAACCCTCTAACACCGTATTGCTTGAGAAAGATAAAATTGCTGAAGACCTGGGTGCCTTGTTTTTTGACGCCAATGCTGATGGCCACCCTGACCTGTACGTGGCCAGCGGTGGCAGCGAGTACTCACCCCTGGCCCCAGGCCTGCAAGACCGCCTGTATATGAACAACGGCAGGGGGGTATTTACCAAAAGCAACAATGCCCTGCCTATGAAGTTCAAGAGCACCGCATGCGTGCGCGCTGCCGATTATGATGGCGATGGTGACCAGGATTTGTTTGTGGGTGGGCGCACCGTGCCTTTTCAGTATGGTATGCCAGAAAGCGGCTACCTGCTACAAAATACGGGGCAGGGTAAGTTTATGGACGTAAGCAGCATAGCTGCCCCTGAGCTGAAGCAACTGGGCATGATTACCGATGCCCAATGGGTAGATGTTGACAACGACAACCAGCAAGACTTGGTGCTGGTGGGCGAGTGGATGCCCATTACCATATTTAAAAACAACAGGGGGGTATTCACAAAAGACACCACCAGCAACGGCCTGCAGCAAAGTGGTGGCCTGTGGAACTGCCTGCGCCAGGCCGACCTTGATGGTGATGGCGATGTGGACCTGGTGGCCGGTAACCTGGGCTTAAACGCTAAGATAACCGCCCAACCCAACCAGCCTGCCCAGCTGTATGTGAGTGATTTTGACGCCAACGGCTCAATAGAGCAAATACTTTGCTATTACCGCGAGGGCAAAAGCTACCCCATGCACCTCAAGCAGGACCTTGAAGCCCAGGTGGTATCAATCAAGAAAAAGTTCGTGAAGTTTAATGACTATGCCCTGAAGCAGATTGATGAAATATTTGACCCCGCAACCATAAACAGGGCTTTGGTATTAACGGCACATACCATGGCCAACAGCTGGGTTGAAAATACGGGCAATGGCCAGTTTGTACTACACCAGTTGCCCATTGAAGCACAGCTGGCACCTATTTACAGCATTGTTACACAGGACATTAACCAGGACGGCCACCTTGACTTACTGCTGGGCGGCAACCTGCACGCCGTAAAGCCTGAAATTGGTAAATACGATGCCAGTTATGGGCATTACCTGACAGGAAACGGGCAGGGTGAATTTAATGCAGTACCAAATGCACAATCGGGTCTCATGATTAAAGGAGAGGTGCGCGACATGCGCGTAGTAAACAACCCTCAACTGGGTAATATTGTGCTGGTGGCCAGAAACAACGACTGGATAGAAGCCGTGGCCATACAATAACCCCGGCCTGAACATACACAACAAAACCATTTGATAAACAACCCACAGTAATGGCGGTAAGCAACGAGATTAAAAAAACCTGGTGGAAAGAAAGCGTGATCTATCAGGTTTACCCACGCAGTTTTCAAGACAGCAATGGCGATGGCGTTGGTGATTTGAGGGGGCTCATTAACCGGTTAGATTACCTGAAAGAGCTGGGCATTGACATTATCTGGCTCTCACCCATGTACAAATCGCCCAATGATGATAACGGCTACGACATTAGCGACTATTATAATATTATGGATGAGTTTGGCACCATGGCCGACTTTGACGAGCTTATGGCCGAATTGAAAAAGCGTGAACTGAAAATTATTCTGGACCTGGTGGTGAACCACAGCTCTGACGAGCACGCCTGGTTTAAAGAGGCACGCAAAAGCAAAGACAACCCCTACCGCGATTATTATATTTGGAAGCCAGGCAAAAACGGTGGCCCACCCAACGACTGGGTATCATTTTTTAGCGGTTCGGCCTGGGAGTACGATGAGCATACTGACGAGTATTACCTGCACCTGTTTACCCGCAAGCAGCCTGACCTGAACTGGGAAAACCCCAAGCTGAGGCAGGAGGTGTATAAAATGATGCGCTTTTGGCTGGACAAAGGGGTGAGCGGCTTCAGAATGGACGTTATACCGTTAATTTCTAAGAATACTGATTTTCCTGACTTCCCGGCAGATTATGACGGTAACTACCCCGTTGAGTATGCTTCAGGGCCACGCATACATGAGTATTTGCAGGAAATGCACCGCGAAGTGCTGGCTCATTATGACTGTATGACGGTAGGTGAGGGCATTGGTGTGCTGAAGGAAGAAGCTTTAGACTATGTGGGCGAAGACAGAAATGAGATCAGCATGATCTTTCATTTTGACCATATGTTTATGGACCGCGCCCCCGATGACTTTTACGGCCCTGCTGCCTGGACACTGGCCGACTTTAAAAAGGTGTTTTTAGAGTGGGGCAATGCCCTGGGCAATAAAGGCTGGGACAGCCTGTACCTGGGCAACCACGATTTTCCGCGCATGGTATCGCGCTTTGGCAACGATGCCGAGTACCGGGTAAAGAGCGCCAAACTGCTGGGTACGCTGTTGTTTACGCTAAAAGGAACCCCCTACATATACCAGGGAGATGAAATTGGCATGACCAACACCCCTTTTAACAGCATTGATGAATACAACGATGTAAGTGCCCATAATTACTACCGCGAGCTGGTTGCCAATGGGGGCGATACTGAGGCTTTTGTAAAAGCCCTGGGTACCTACAGCAGAGACCATGCCCGCACCCCGGTGCAATGGAGCGCCAACGCCAATGCAGGCTTTACCGAAGGCAAACCCTGGTTAAAGATTAACCCGAACTTTGAGCAGGTAAACGTAGAGGCTGCCAAAGCAGATGCTGACTCAATTTGGCATTATTATAAAAAGCTCATTACCCTGCGCAAAAGCAACCTGGCGCTGGTATATGGCACTGTAACTGATGTTGACCCGGAGGCTAAGACAGTATTTGCCTACACCCGGACATATGACGAACAGGTATACCTGGTGGTGCTGAATATGGATGCCAAGGCCATTGATTACAAGCTGCCAGGCGGGATAGAGGTAAGCAAAACGCTGTTGTTGAGTAATTACGCTCAGCACAACGATGCGCCAGGCTATTTATCATTGCAGCCTTACGAAGCACGGGTTTACAAACTGTAACAACAATGAACAGGCTGCCAGGAACCAAACCACCACAAGCTGCATTAATGCCGGCCCACACAGGCAGCAGGCAGTTGTTGCTGTGGTTGTTGTTGGCAGCCCTGACCCTGGCAGCAAGTAGCTGCCAACATACCCCTGAAGGTACCGGCCCTGCCAACGCCCGGTTTACCGCCATGCCTGCCAAACATACCGGGGTTGCCTTTGCCAATACACTTGACGAAGCGCCGGCTTTTAACATTATTAATTACCTGTATTATTACAATGGCGGTGGGGTTGCTGTGGGTGACGTGAATAATGACGGCCTGCCCGACCTGTATTTTACTGCCAACCTGACCGGCAACAGGCTGTACCTCAATAAAGGCAACCTGCAGTTTGAAGAGGTAACTGAAACAGCCGGCGTGGCAGGCACTATTGGCTGGACAACCGGCACCACCATGGCCGACGTGAACCAGGACGGCTGGCTGGATATATATGTTTGCCACCTGGGCAACTACCTGAACAAAACAGGCGCCAACCAACTGTTTATAAACAATGGCGATGGTACCTTTACTGACCAGGCGGCAGCATACGGCCTTGACTTTAAAGGCTTTGCCACGCAGGCGGCCTTTTTTGATGCCGACCGTGATGGCGACCTTGATGTGTACCTGCTAAACCATGCCGTACATACGCAACATAGCTATGGTAAGGCCACGCTAAGAAACTTACCAGACCCTGAAAGTGGCGACCGCCTGTACCGCAACGATGGGCAGCCGGGCAGCCCTGCATTTACTGACATTACCCAGCAGGCAGGTATATTTAACAGCCGTATTGGCTATGGCCTGGGCGTAGCCGTGAGCGACTTTAACACTGACGGCTGGCCTGATGTGTACGTGAGCAATGACTTTCATGAAAACGATTACCTATACCTGAATAATGGTGATGGTACCTTTACTGAAAACGTTCAGGCTGCCATGGCCCATACCAGCCGCTTTTCTATGGGTAATGATGCGGCCGATGTGAATAATGATGCCCTGCCTGATATCATTACGCTGGATATGCAACCTGCCGATGAGTATATTTTTAAAACTTCGGTGGGTGATGACCCCTATGACATTTACCGCTTTAAGCTGGATTTTGGTTACCATTACCAGTTTGCCCGCAATGCCTTGCAGGTAAATCAGGGCAATGGCACCTTTAGCGACCAGGGCCAGATGGCAGGTGTTGGTGCTACTGACTGGAGCTGGGCTGCCCTGTTTGCTGACCTTGACCACGACGGCTACCAGGACCTTTACATTACCAATGGCATTTACCGCCGCCCCAATGATTTAGATTACCTCAAGTACATCTCTAATCAGGAAATACAAAACCAGCTGGCGCAGGAAGGGCCCAACGGTGGGCTAAACCCGGCTAACATGGGCTTACTGAAACAAATGCCTTCAGTGCCAATAAGCAACTATGCCTTCCGTAATGCAGGGCAGGCTACCTTTACTGACAGCACTGCGGCCTGGGGGCTGGCGCAAAAAGGCTTCAGTACCGGCGCTGCCTATGCTGACCTTGACAATGATGGCGACCTTGACCTGGTAACTAATAACATAAACGCCCCTGCATCAATATACCGCAACAATACTGATACTACCGGGGGCTACCTGGCCATTGCCTTTGCGCCTAATGCAGTGCAAACCCCTTTAGGGGCCAAAGCCTATTTGTACCAAAATGGGCAGGTACAATACCGCGAGTTGTACACCACCAGGGGCTTTCAAAGCGCAGTGCCGCCCACACTGCACTTTGGCCTTGGGGGGCTACAGGCCGACTCATTAGTAGTGGTATGGCCCAATGGCCGGTACCAGCAGCTGTACAGCCCGCAGGTAAACACCCGGCTTACTATGCAATACCAAAATGCAGCAGGCAACTGGCAACCATCAATGCAAAACCGCCCGCTACCGCTATTGCAGAACGTAACCGAAAAGCTGGGCATTACCTACCAGCATAAAGAAAACCGCTTTTTTGATACCAACCGAGAGCCACTGATGCCCCACCTGCTTAGCACGGAGGGGCCTGCTATGGCGCTGGCAGATGTCAATGCTGATGGGCTAACTGATGTATTTATTGGCGGGGCCCGCAAGCAGCCTGCTGCGCTGTTACTGCAACAGGCCAACGGTACTTACCAGCAGCAGCCCGGTGGCCCATGGAACAGGCATACTGAACAGGAAGACGTAGGTGCAGCCTTTTTTGATGCTGATGCAGATGGAGACGCTGATTTGTATGTAGTAAGCGGCGGCAATGAGTTTTTTGGTAATATGGATGAGCTGAAAGACCGCCTGTATACCAACAACGGCAACGGTACCTTTACCTTTGCTGAAGATGCCCTGCCCGACTTTGAACAAAACGGCAGCTGTGTGCGCCCTTTTGACTTTGATGGTGACGGCGACCTTGACCTGTTTGTTGGGGCGCGTGTGGTGGCCAAAAATTATGGGCAATCGCCAAAATCATACCTGCTGGCCAATAATGGGCAGGGGCAGTTCACTGATGTGACCAACCAACTGGCCCCTATGCTGTACAATATTGGGATGGTAGCCGATGCCCAATGGGCCGATGTGAACAACGATAACCTGACCGATTTGGTGCTGGTAGGCGAGTGGATGCCGGTAACCATTTTATTAAACAAAGGCAGTGCCTTTGAAGAATCTACTGAAGCTGCCGGCCTGGGTAAAACCCACGGCTGGTGGAACGTATTGCGTGCCGCTGATTTTGATGGCGATGGCGACATAGATTTTGTAGCAGGCAACCGGGGTACCAATGCGCGCTTTCAGGCTTCTGAAACTGAGCCCGTGCAGCTATACATTAACGATTTTGACAACAATGGCCAGATTGAGCAGGTACTGTGCCGCTACAACAACGGTACCAGCTACCCTTTTGCATCAAAAGACGATTTGGCCATGCAATTGGTAGAAATAAAACGTAAGTTTACTAATTACACTGATTTTGGTGCGGCCACTATTGAAAGCTTATTTACAGCTCAACAATTAAGTACGGCCACCATCAAAACGGCCTATACCTTTGAAAGCAGCTATTTGCGTAACCAGGGCAACGGCACCTTTGCCGTAGTACCGCTGCCCCTGGCAGCACAGAAAGCCCCAATCTATGGGGTGGCCCTTGCCGATGTTGATGCCGATAACCTGCCCGACCTGGTGCTGGGCGGCAACTTATACGGGGTAGACCCTGAAATTGGCAGGTACGATGCCTCAAGTGGTGCTGTGCTGCGCAACACCGGCAACGGCTTTGTAGCCATGGGCAGGCAGGCCAGTGGCTTTACCGTACCGGGCCAGGTGCGCCACATCCAAACCTTAACTATGCCTGACGGCACCCTGCAGCTGTGGGTAGCCAGAAATAACAATATGCCCCTAGTATTTCAAACCAGTACTGCTTTGCCATGAAACACCCTATATTGCTGATATTACTTATCATGAGCACACCGCTTATAGCACAAAGCCAACAGCCGGTAAACTACAAGAAATCTGCCTGGCACCTGCATGCGCCTGCCATTAACCCCACCGACTATTTTGGTGTTACCCTGGCCAACGGCATCATAGGGCTGGTCACTTCGCCAGAGCCTACCCGCATTAAAACCATTGTGCTTAACGGGGCCTTTGATACCTATGGCAGAGGCCGGGTATCAAACATATTACAGGGTTTTAATTTTGCTGATGTTGACCTCAGGGTGGGGGGCACACAGGTAAACAGCAGCAACGTTAGTGACTACAGCCAAACGCTTGATATGCAGCAGGCCGTATTTACCAGCAGCTTTACCTACAATAATCAGGTAAAAGCCACCTA
>CAZXTW010000162.1:0-10234 GCA_964643525.1 uncultured Roseivirgaceae bacterium | reverse complement strand
TACACCGCCATTCTGGGGTAAAACTGAGCAATAGTATACAGGTAGTTGCCATCTTCAGGAAAGTACTCATAGCCCGAACGGCCACCAATCAGCATCCTGTCATTTATATTATACCACCAGTCAATTGAAAATGTAAAGCTATCGCCAGGCTTCAGCGCAGTGGGCATTTCAACACGCATCATGGTGTAGTTAATCTGGTAGGTTAGGGCCTTACCAGCATTGTCTTTTACAGCCATAATCTTAAAGCCACCATCAAAACCATAGTCGCTTGTAAGCGACTGTAGCTGCCGGCCGTTAATGGTATCTTGCACTCGTGACGAGTATGGGTTGTAGGCTGTATCAGCGGGGTTATTGGTTTTAGTCTGGTAAGTCATTGAACCTTCCGCACGCATATTCTGGTCAAGCTGTACCCACAGGTACTGCAGCTCATCTGGCGATTGGTTGTAGTAGGTTATCGTTTCAGAACCTGTTAGCTTTTGATTGGCGTCATCAAGCTCTAGCTTCATTTTATAGTCAGCACGCTGCTGCCAGTATTCATGGCCAGGGGCACCCGAGGCTGTACGGTAGCTGTTAGGGGTTGGTAAATCGGTGCCAAGCTGTTCAAACTTGCCTTGCCACCCTTGCTGTGCAAATGCTGCCCCCGATAGCATGAGGGCAATCATAAATTGACAAATCAGTTTCATTATCAAAATCTTTTTTCGGTTTCCAGTAGTCTGATTCTATAATTAACAATAATGCCGCCCCAGCTACTGCCGAGCTAACTATGAGGCGCCAATCTCTTTTTTCAAATGTTGAAACAAACAATACCAAAAAGGTAATGCATAAAAAGGCCGCTACTATTACTATCTGGCCCACCTCAAGCCCCAGGTTAAACGCCAACAGCTGGGTAACAATAGACTCATCTTTACCCAACAATGTCCTTAATAAGTTTGAATAACCAAGGCCATGTATTAAGCCAAAAAACAATGCAAAATAATAGTTTGTATTTACCTTACGGTGGTTGGTGTTTCTACGAATAATATTTGTGGCTGCTGTTAATAATACGGTAAGAGGAATCAAGAACTCTATCAATGGCACATCTACCCTAATCACTTCTAAAGTGGCTAATGCCAATGTGACAGAATGGCCAATAGTAAAGGCCGTAACCAGTATCAGCACCCGCTTCCAATCTGCCAGTTCATAAATTGCACACAGGGCAATTATAAATAATATATGGTCTAAACCATCTAAATCAAGGATATGCCTCAGCCCTATCCAGAAGTAAAAGCTAAATTCAGACATATAAGTTAAGCAACATAATTTGCGCTATACAAAAAATGGCGTAATTTTTGAAGTCGATAAAGATAGATATAATAAGCTTGTTAAGCCCATGCTGCTAAGGTTTTTTGCCCTTTTGTACTTTGCGCACCCCTTTCACGTAAGTGTTTGCGATGCGGCGTATAATGAAGAAAATAAATCGATCGAAATCATCTATAAGCTATTTTATGATGACTTTGGCGAAGCCCTGAAGGCATTTGCTGGGCAAGATGTTGACCTGTCAGACCAACAAACCAGTACCCCCATTATTACCAGATACGTCAATAAGAAGTTTGGTGTAGTGGTTAACGGCAAAGCCCGCGAGTTGAATATACTTGGCTATGAACTTGATGAAGGCTCTATATGGATCTATATAGAAGTGCCTAAAGTAAAAAAAATAAACGAGGCTGTATACTACAATACCATGCTTACCGAGGTATTTGACGATCAGGAAAACCTACTGCATATGAAAGTAAGCGGTAAAACAAAAAGTTTAAAGCTAAACGGGCTAAGGTCAAAAGGCACACTAAACTGGCCCTAGTTATTGGTATTGGCATGAGCCGGAAACCTAGCCTGCAACTCTTCAACAGTTTGCCTGGCTAACTTTTCTAAACGGTTTACCTTTTCGCGAATGGTTAAATCATCCTGAAAGGCTTTCATGTCAAGCTCCATAAACTCATTGATCAGGTCCAGCATTTCTTCCACACCAATAATAGATACAGAGGGCCTTAACTTATGGGCCTTCTTCTTTACCCCTTCCAGGTCTGACTGCTCATAGGCATCTCTAATGCCTGCAGCCATACCATATGCTGTGTTAATGTAGGTGTTAATCATTTCATTAAAAAAATGATCGTCACCACCTGCTATCTCTGTCAATACTTTCAAATCGCACATAAAATCGGTAGCCTCACCATCACTGGTAACCGTTGTCGCTGGTTCCACCTCCGTTGCTTCGGCTATGGGGTTAATCGCGTAAGTAATAATTGATTGCAGGGCGGCCGGCTTGTAAGGCTTGCTCACATAATCGTTCATCCCATTATTTAAGCACCGTGTCTTTTCAGACTCAAAGGCGTTGGCCGTCATGGCTATAATCGGCGTAGTTGCATTTAATGCGCTTTCTGCCCTGATAAGCTTCGTGGCCTCTATCCCGTTCATTTCGGGCATTTGTATATCCATCAAAATTACATCGTAAGCCTGCTCAAGTGTGGCGGCCAGGGCTTGCTTGCCATCTTGCACCGCATGCACCTCCATGCCCCACTCTTTCAAAAACTTTTCAGCCACGATCTGGTTCATGTAATTATCTTCGGCCAGTAGCACCAGCTTATTCTTTAAAAGCCGGGCATCGCTATACTCTTCTTCCTCGGCTTCTACAGCTAAGGTATCTTCTTTAGCCTCCTTCAGAGGTATCAATAACCTGAATGTAGTGCCATCACCAGGCTTACTCTCTAATTCAATCTTACCATTAATGAGCTCTACCAATCGCTTTACAATAGTAAGCCCCAGGCCGGTACCACCATACTTGCGCGTAGTGTCGCCGCTGGCTTGTGTAAAGCTCTGAAAAATAACCTCACGCTTATCTTCTGGTATGCCAATACCTGTATCTTGCAGGTAAAACTCTAAAAAGGGCTTCTGCTTCAACACTGTTTTGTCAATGACCAGCTTTACCCAGCCCTGTTCAGTAAACTTAATGGCATTGCTCAGCAGGTTCATCAAAATCTGAAACAGCCGCACTGAATCACCAACCAAATAATCGGGCACACCGGGCTGCACTTCAATGGTCAGTTCTATCTCCTTTTCGTCGGCATTGGGTTGTTGCAGCAACCGCAACGACTCTATAGTTTCAGACAATAAAAACGGGCTTTGCTCAATAAGCAGCTTGCCGGCCTCAATCTTAGTAAAGTCAAGAATATCATTAACAATTACCAACAAGTTTTCGCCAGCTTTTTTAATTGAGCTTACATAGCCATGCTGCTCGGTGGCCATGTCTGTACGTAACAATATATCTGTAAACCCAATAATGGCATTCATTGGTGTTCGTATTTCATGGCTCATATTGGCCAGAAACTCTTCCTTAATCTGGGCTGTTTTTTCTGCTGTTTGCTTGGCACTAAGCAGGGCCTTTTCGGTATTAATACGTGCTGTATTATCAATGGCCACTCCAAATGCACCGTTCGGTTTATTATCTACAGTAAAAACCGTTTTGCACTCAATGTCATAAATAATATCGCCGGCCTCTACTGTAGCACTATTGGCAGTGCCATACATGGCCTTGGCCAGCATATCTGTAAAAAGCTGCTTATCAGCATACACATCGGCAGCACGCAGGCCAATAATTTCATCGCCAGTTTGTATCTCTATCTGGGTTGAAGGCATGGTTTTACCCTCACTCAAGGTAAAAAGCCCGGCTTTATCAACAGAAAATAACCAAACAGACGAGCGGGCCACCAGCGATTGTATCTTGTTTTCTGCAATTGAAAGTTCGCGCTTGGTCTGTTCTTTTTCCATGGCCATAGTGTGCAGGCGCATGGCATTTCTTATGCTTTGCGTCAGGCCATCTACAGTAAGCAATGATTTAGGAATGTAATCTGTAGCCCCGGCCTTCATCATCTCTACGGCCACTTTCTCATCTCCCTGCGAGGTAACTATAATAATGGGCAGCAATATGCCGTGGTTACGTATGCTGCGCAGCAGGCTTAGCCCATTACTGCCAGGCAGCTTATAGTCTAAAAATAAAATATCAAACTCGTCGGTATTTTGTATAATGGTGTTCAGCCCAACAACAGGGCTGCTAATGGTGGTAAGTTTTACATCTAAGCCAGACTTTAATAGTGCCCTGCTGAAGTTCCTGGTGTCAAAATCATCATCATCAATCAACAGTATGTTAATGGTTTGCTCCATAAATTAACCTGCAACCGGCAGCTCAATCAAATTCCAGTAGGTGTTAAGTGTACTCACAGACTTTACAAAGCTCTCAAATGATACTGGCTTAATAATGTAGCCTGCCACATTCAATGCATAGGCCCTTGAAATGTCATGGTCTTGCCCTGAGGTAGTCATCACAAATACGGCAATATTGCTCAACTCAGCGTCTGCACGCAGCTCAGTTAAAAATTCAATGCCATTCATTTTAGGCATGTTAATATCAAGCAGTATTATAGAAGGCCTGGGTGTAATCTTTTCATGACCCTCAGTGCCTCTCAGTTTGGCAAAAGCCTCTAACCCATTACGGGCAATGTGCAGGGGGTTTACAATTTTATTCTTTTTAAAGGCACGCTGTACGTTCTTGATGTCAATCTCATCATCTTCTACTAATAGTATATTGATATCTTCACTGTATAGCATGATTGGGCGTTTCATCCACCAATATAAAAAATACTTAATAAATGGTTACATCATCAGGGTTTTATCGTCAACTTCCAGTAAGCGTCAAGGGTTGCCATGGCCTCCATAAACCTATCAAACGACAGGGGTTTTACAATATACCCTGCCACATTCAGGTTATAGGCTTCAAGAATATTTTCATCACTTTCAGATGATGTCATAATAAACACATGCAAATGTTTAAGTGTGTCAACATTGCGTATATATTGAAGAAACTCAATGCCATTCATCCGAGGCATATTAATATCAAGTAAAACCACGTCTGGCATATAGGCTGTATTGCCATTATTGCCTGTCAATATATCTAACGCCTCTTCACCATTATGCGCCACCTCTATGGGGTTTTGCATGTTATTCTTCTTAAACGCTCGTTTTACATTTTTAATATCAATCTCATCATCTTCTACTAAAAGAATCTTGCTGAGTCTTTCAAGTGCCATTGGTACAGGTTTTATGAATTAGCAATCGGCCATTCAACTGCCACCGAGGTGCCTTCGCCTACGGCCGATTCAAGGGCTATACTGCCCCCTATATATGTTATTATTTTTTGAACCAGTGTTAACCCAACCCCGGTAGTATCATGCTCGTCTTTGGCATGTGTAGTATAAAATACCTTAAACACATCGCCTTGTTCGTGGTGGCTAATGCCCTGGCCATTATCAACTACATTAATGGCATAAGCAGCCTCGTGCGCATCCATAGTAATTGTTATTATAGCCCTTTCTCCTTTGTCGTTATACTTCACTGCATTATCAATTAATGCATGCATGGTTTGTATAAACTTTGCCTTATAAGTTGTTACCTCTGCAACACGGCAGTCAATTGCAATGCTACCCGCAAAAGGCTCATATGTTTGTACTATTTGATCAATAGCCGCAGGCGCATCAAAAGTAGTCACCTCCAGCTTTTCTCTGCCCACCCTGGAGAGCTCCAGAAGCCCTTCAACCATGCGCTCCATTCGCCCGGCTCTGTTTTGCAAAAGGGCCAGATTCTCCTGCACATCGGCATTATTATCTTCAATATCTTCAGCAATCCACTCAGATAAATTACTGATGGCCCGCAGGGGTGTGCGCAAGTCATGCGATACAGCGTACACAAACTCTTCAAACTCTTTGCGTAAATACGCAATTTCTCTTTGTAGTTCAAGAATATTTCGATCAGTGCCTAGTTCCATCAGGTCAATCAATTTCTATGGTTGATAGCGGCCATGTAAAATAAAATGTGGCCCCTTCGTTAACAGTAGATTCTACCCATACCTTACCCCCTACAGCGCCTACCATTTTCTTAAACAGGGCCAGGCCAATACCGGTTCGTACCTCGGTGCTTGGCTGGCCTAATGTTTCAAACATCCTAAAAATTTTACTGTGGTATTTGGTTGCAATACCAGGGCCATCATCTTTTACATAAAAAGTATACTGGTCAATTTGCCTGGTGTACCCCACCAACACCTGCCCTTTGCTTTTATCATGAAAAGTGACCGCATTGTGCAGTAACTGATAAAACACCTGCGCCAGCAAGGCCCTGTTTACAAACAACTCGGGCATGCCGGGCTGCACCATTACCTCTAAATGTTGGGGCACATCTATTACATCTATCAGTTCATCAATCAATGCATACAAGTCAACGCGCTCCTGGTTTTTTGTGGGGTTTATCTTTGAAATCAACACCAGCCCGTCTAACATTAGCTGCATCTTTTTAGAGCGGGCAATAATATCATGCGTATGCTGCATCAGCTCTGCCTCGCTTAAGGTGTTCAGGTCTTCTTCCATCCATGAGGCTATACTTGAAATACCCCTCAGTGGTGTTTTTAAGTCATGTGCAGCCGCCTGGTACAGCTCTTTCAGTTCATTGCTTGTTTGTTGTAACCTGGTGCTCTGCTGTGTTAAATCTTTTTCGTTTTTAACAATAATGGCCACCATAGGCCTAAAAATCAGTACCACTTCAATGGCAAGCAGGCTTAGGGTAATAATCAAAAAAATAGTCTCAAAATTAGCAAGCCTCAACACCTTGGCACGGCTTTCATCTTCGTACAGTTTTACCGCCGTATCAAGGCCAGTCAGCAGCTCATCGTAGCCTTTCTCAAGCAAATACTCAATGGCTGCAGTGGCTGGTGCCTCACCATTGCTATCGGCCTGCACAATGGCTTCAGCATACAGCAAGTATTGCTGCACAGCGCTGTCTAACTCATAAGGAGGCTGAAAATACAGACTACGCTGGCGGTCAGTTTCAATGCCGGGCAGGCCCAGCAAGTCGTCACCATAAACCAATGCCTGGTGTGAGTGCCTCATCAGGCGTAAGGCATCAGCCATACTGCTTCTGATTTTAGCCCTGTCAATGCCCAAATTGTGCTGGTACAGCAAGGTGGCCTGCCACGCCAGCCGCTGGCTTAACATACGCTGCCTACCTGCTACATTAATCACCTTCGAGTCATTTTTCTGTGCACCAATAACCTGCTGCAAACCCAAAAAGCCCATAAAAGCCATCAGCCCTATCAGGCTAATAGCCAACATATACCGTTGTGTATACCTGTTTCTACTGGTGATCATGTGTTTGCTGGCAAAGTGAAAATAAATGCACTACCCTGCCCCAGGGCAGATTCTACTCTAATGCTACCCTGGTGTTCTTCAACCAGTTTTTTTACAATAGAAAGCCCAATGCCTGTACTCTCTTTTACATCACGAGCCTCCAGGGTTTGAAAAACCTCAAAAATTCTATCATGGTAGGCAGGCTCAATGCCCGGCCCGTCGTCGCCCACAACAAACTCAAAGGCATCGCCTACAGCTTTGGCCTCAATCCATACATGGCCTTGGGGCTTGTCATGGTACTTAACGGCATTACTGACCAGATTCATCAATACCTGTGTCAACACAGTTTTATCGGCCATTAACCTGGGTAACTCACCACGCACTGCTACTTCAATATGGTTTGGTACCCCAATATTATCAAGCACTTCACCCACCAGCTGGCCCACATCTACCAGCGCCCTGGGGCCCTTGCGTTTACCCGCCCTTGAGTAAGCCAAAATGCCGTCAATCAGGTTATTCATTCGGTGGGTACGGTTTTCAAGCAACTTCAAATTCTCGTTTACCTCTGCATTGGCCACCTCTTTCACATCTTCGGCTATCCACCCGGCCAAACTATTAATAGCGCGCAGGGGGGCCTTCAAATCATGCGAAACCACATACGCAAACTGGTCCAACTCTTTATTCACCATTTTCAGCTCATGCAGGCTTTTGGCCTGCTGGCGTTCTGCCTCCAGCTTATCAGTAATATCGCGTGCAATACCAAAAATCTTCTTAGTAGGGGGGTCCCATATCGTATTCCAGGCCAGCCAAACAAAGCCACCGCCATTGGTAATGTACCGGTTTTCAGTATACACCACCTTGCCAGGGTTATTCATAATATACTCAGCATCAGTGACTGACTTAACACGGTCGTCAGGATGTACAAAATGCAAATATTTATGGGCCGTCAGCTCTTCATCGCTAAAACCCAGCGTGGTTGAAAATGCCCTGTTTATGCGTTTAAAATACCCATCTGGTGTGGCAATACACACCAAATCGTTCGTTTGGTCAAACAGGCGGTCACGCTCTACCTCCAGCTCACGTTGTTCTGACACATCTCTTATAAACGCGGTATACAGGCTGTTGCCTTTAATACGTGTTTTAGACATTGATAATGATACCAGTACACTGGCACCGGGCTTTACATTCATCTTAAAAGCCGTAGTGCCTCTGGTAACCATACGGTACAGCCCCTCAAAGCCCTCCAGCATATAATGGCCTGCCTCCTGGCCATTGGCATGGTTGTTAATCATGGGCTCAAAAATAGTGACCGATAAAAAGTCGGCCGGCTGGTACCCATCAGGGTACAGGGCTGTAAATGCCGCATTTCTGAATAAAATCTTGCCGCCAGCAGTAAACGTAACCACCCCGTCAAGGCAGCCCTCTAAAATCAACTTATTGTTGTCAATCTCCCTGTTCAATTGCTCTGTGTGGCCTGTTTGCTGCCTGGCATAAATGGTGCCTATCCAGTACCCAAACAGGCCCAGCACCAGCGGCGCCAAATTCACCACCCACAAGGTAATGTGCTTGCTGTGTACTGTAGCCACAGAGGCCACACGCCAGGGCAGCCCATCGGCATTAACTTGTAACGCCACTGCCATTAGCGGAAAAAAACAGCCAAAGGCAATACCCCAAAAAGTGTACTTTCTTACTACCAACAATTTACTCCCGTCCATCAAAAACCAATAATTAGCAACTAAAGCAATATATTGCACATGTGTTGGCCTGTGGGTAAAGGCAACCACCGTCAACAGGCCGTTCTACCTATAATAATAAGCAAATACCCTATAATTATGAAAAGCCTGTCCGTTTGCATTTTTATTCTCTTGCTCGGCACTTATGCCAATGGCCAGGAGGCACCTGTATTGCCTACCGACAGGCCCGGGCAAGCCAACAACCCACAGATACTGGGCATCAACCAGTTCATGATACAAAACGGCATTACCTTTGGCCGTACCAATACTGACAATCCGCTGGCTGCTGATGAATTTAAGACCAACCGGTTTAGCAATGAATTAAACCTGAGGTATGGGCTGTTTGAATGGTTAGAGTTAAATGGTACCTTTATTTACGACCGTTTTAACCAGGTGCAGCCCGGCCCCAGTTTTGCAGTAGATGGCATTAGCCTGCTTAGCCTGGGTGTCAGGGCCAGGCTGTTTCAGTCTACCAACGGCCGCACGGTAATAAGCCTGCTGGGCCTGGTAGATACCGATTTTGTGTCAGAGGTATTCAGCACCAACAGCTATTTACTCAGGGCACGCCTTTTGGCCAGCCACCAGGTATCTGACCAGTTGAGCCTTACCCTTAACTTTGGCTTTTCACAACCAGATGCACTTAATGACTTTTATGATTACGTTGTTAACCTTTCATACCAGGTTAGTACCAGAGCCTCTGTATTTATAGAGCTCTATGGACAGGGCCTGCTCAATAACCGCGATTTCTTTTCGGTAGATAATACTTTTTACGATGGGGGCTTGATGTACCTCATCAACAACAGCCTTTCGCTTGATCTCTCAGCGGGCTATGCGGCTAACTTCAATGGGGCGGTAACAGAATACTTTGTTTCTGCCGGTGTTTCTTACAGGCTGGGGCAATAAAAAACAGAATAATATAGCTGGGTGTTGTGGGCGGCCTCAGGCAGAATAACCCACCACCATTTTGGTACTGCGTGTGGCAGTGGCATCTAAAAAGCCCATGGTATCAATAACCGTTTGCTCTGGTATTTCTTCCATAGGCACATGGCCAATGCCCTCATAAATAATCAGCTTTGAATTGGGCATTTGGATATTAAAACGGTAGGCATTCTCTAAAGGAATCCAGGCATCACGGTCGCCCCAAATAATTAGCGTATCGTGCGTAATTTTCTTTAGCTTATGCGTATTGTCTTTGGGCTTCTGGTTACAGATGTTCAAAAAGGCATCGGGGTTGCCTTCTCTTGAAAACAAATCATAATACCGCTCAATCAGTGTAACGTCTACCTTTTCAGGGTCACC
>CAZXTW010000161.1:0-10238 GCA_964643525.1 uncultured Roseivirgaceae bacterium | reverse complement strand
GGCCACTGAAATATTCAGCTCGCTGCTGCCCTGGGCAATGGCGGCAATGTTTACGCCGTTTTTACCAAGGGCACCAAACATGCGGGCCGAAATGCCCGGTACGCTGTGCATATTTTCACCAATAATGGCCAGTAACGAGAGGTCGCGCTCAACCACCACCTTCTCTACCTCACCATTTTGTAGCTCAAGCGCAAAGGCCTCTTCAAGCACTTTTTTAGAGCGCAGGGCATCTGTAGGGCTTACGGCAAAGCAGATAGAATGCTCTGAAGAGGCCTGGGTAATGAGTATCACATTAATATCAGCATCGGCCAGGGCCTTAAACAGCTTATACGAAATGCCCGGCACACCCACCATGCCACTGCCCACCAGGTTTACCAGGGCAGTATGCGCAATTGATGATATGCCTTTTACGGGGTGGGCCTTGGGGTCGGTCTTTTCACCTATTAAAGTACCCGGAAACTCGGGGTTAAAGGTGTTGCGTATGCGCAGCGGTATGCCATGCGCATAAGCAGGCTGTAGCGTGGGTGGGTAAATAACCTTAGCCCCAAAATGCGACAGCTCCATGGCTTCTATATAAGAAATGGTTTTAAGGCTAAAGGCATCTGGCACCTTGCGGGGGTCGGCCGTCATCACGCCGTCTACATCAGTCCAGATTTCTATCTCGGCAGCATCCAGCGCCGCACCAAAAATAGAGGCGGTATAGTCAGAGCCGCCGCGGCCCAGGGTGGTGGTTTCGTTGCTTTCAGTACTGCCACAAAAGCCAGTAATGATTTGCAGCTTGGGGTTGTTCTGAAAGTACTCTCTGATGTTGGCATTGGTACGGAAAAAGTCAACCTTGGCATTGCCAAAGGTATTGTCAGTGCGTATTAGCTTGCGGGCATCCAGGTAATCGGCCTCTACGCCCATGCCGCTCAGGTACTCGGCCATGATATTGCACGAAAAGCGCTCGCCAAAGCTCTGTACCAGATCAAGCGAGCGGGGCGAAAGCTCCTTCAACAGGTACACGCCATGCAGTAAATCTTCCAACTCATTTACAAGCCGCTTGGTGCGGGCCATAATATTGCTTTGCTGGCTAATATCTATCAGTTCCTTAACCGCGTCAAAATGCTTTTGCTCAATAGCGCGCAGGTCGTTCAGGTAATCTTCATCACTAATGGCTGCCTTTTTGCCGGTGGCAATCAGCTGGTTGGTAATGCCCGACATGGCCGAGAGCACTACAGCTATGGTTTCGCCATTATCAATATACCCTTTCAGGATGTTTGCTACCTGCTTTATGCTCTGTACAGAGCCTACTGAGGTGCCGCCAAATTTAAGTAGTTTCATAACACAATGTATTGATGAACAAGTACCTTGTACAATCGTGGCGTCAAAATTGGTGATTTTTTACCGCATAACCACCATGTGCCCCACCATAAGGGCGGGCGCCCCTGAATTATTCAATGGATTGCAATTTTGGGCGGTTATGATTGTAAAATATTTAATTTGGCCTTATCATTGACTGGCTAAGATTTAATTTTGATGAATATTCGTAACACGGTTCTTTCTCTGTTCTTTTTGGTTTTTGTAATTGCTGGCTGCCAGGCCCCACAACCCGGCAACAATAATGAGCCAACTGCTGCTGCCAACCAGAGCAGCCCCTACCTGGGCCACAGCCCTACCCCACTGGCCACAGCGCCCCAGGACACGCTACAGGTGGCTTTTCTGGTGGTTGATGGGGTATATAACTCAGAGCTAATGGCCCCTTACGATATATTTCAGCACACTATTTTTCATACAAAACCGGGCATGCGTACGTTTACGGTGGGCCCCAGCAAAAACCCCATTACCACCTTTGAGGGGCTGCGCCTGCTGCCCGACTATGCGTTTGACAGCCCTGACCTGCCGACAATTGATGTGCTGGTGGTGGCCAGTGCCGAGCACAGCATGGATACTGACCTTGAAGATGCGGCCATGATGGGCTTTGTGCAGCGCACCGGCGCGCAGGCCCAATACGTGATGTCGTTATGCGATGGGGCCTTTGTGCTGGCCAAGGCCGGGCTGGTGGCCGGTAAGGAGAGCACCACCTTCCCCTCAGACATACCCCGCTACCGGCAAATGTTCCCTGAGTTGACCGTACATGAAGGCGTAAGCTTTGTGCACGACGGCAGCCTGATTACCTCTGCCGGGGGTGCCAAAAGCTATGACGCAGCCCTGTTTTTGGTTGAGCTGCTGTATGGCGCACAAACAGCCCGCAATGTGGCCAAGGGCCTGGTGATTGACTGGGACGTAAAAAAGATAGCCTGGACTGCACCAAGCTGATAATAATTTTGTTCGAAAGGTATGCATGCAGAATAGCCGTTGGCTAACTGGCATAGCCCAAAAAGATTTAGGATGGATAAGACAACGTTTGACTACGATTATATTGTAATAGGTTCTGGCTTTGGTGGCAGCGTATCTGCCCACCGCCTTACTCAAAAAGGCTATACCGTGGGTATTATGGAAAAAGGCAAGCGCTACGGCCAGAAGGACTACCCCAAAACTAACTGGGACCTGAAGCGGTTTTTGTGGTTTCCGTTTTTGAAGCTGTTCGGCTTTTTTAAGATGACTCTTTTTAAGCACGTATGGGTGCTAAGTGGCGTAGGTGTGGGCGGTGGCTCGCTGGTGTATGCCAACACCCTGCTGGTACCTAAAACCAAGGTGTGGGACGACCCCAACTGGAAGGGCCTGAAAGACTGGAAAAACGTAATGGGCCAGCATTATGACATGGCCCAGCATATGCTTGGGGTAACCACCAACCCATATTTGGGGCAGGGCGACAAGATGCTGCGCCAAACAGCCGAAAGCATGGGCTATGGTGATACCTTTTATAATACACGTGTGGGTGTGTATTTTGGCCAGCCTGGCAAAACGGTGCCCGACCCTTATTTTGGTGGTGAGGGCCCCGACCGTACCGGCTGCATTATGTGTGGCGGCTGCATGGTGGGCTGCCGCCACAACGCCAAAAACACCCTTGATAAAAATTACCTGTACTTTGCCGAGAAGCAAGGGGCACAGGTACATGCCGAAACGCTGGTGGTAGATGTAAAACCCCTGAATGGCAAAGCCGACGGCAGTGAGGGGTACGAGGTGCACACAGTAACCGGCCTGGGCTGGAAAAAGAAACGCCGCGTATGGCGCGCCAAAGGGGTGGTATTTGCTGGTGGCGTACTGGGTACCATGAACCTGATGCTGCGCCTGAAAGAAAACGGCTCATTACCCAATGTGAGCAACCGCCTGGGTGATATGGTGCGTACCAATTCAGAATCAATCATAGGCGTACGCGTACACAAAAAGCATGTGAATATTAGTGATGGGGTGGCCATAGGCTCGGGCTTTCATGTTGATGACACCACCCATATTGAACTGTGCCGCTACAACAACGGCTCTGATTCTTTACATGGCCTTACTACCCTGCTAACCAATGGCAAAGAAGGCCCCAGCCGCATTTTCACCTGGATGGGCGTGATTGTGCGCAACCCCCTTAAGTTTTTGAAAATGCTAAACCCCATGGGCTTTGCCAAGCATACCATGATTTTACTGGTGATGCAAACTACTGATACCAGCATTGGCATGCGCCTGAAACGCTCGTGGTTAAGCCCCTTTAAAAAGCGCCTGCAAACAGTTGGCGATAAAATACCCACCTACATACGCAAGGCCAATGAGTTTGCCGAAAAGCTGGGCAAGCAACACAAAGGCACGCCGCTTACTTCAATTACTGAAATATTTTTGAACGTACCCACCACCGCCCATATTTTAGGCGGGGCACCTATGGGTAAAACCGAAAAAGAAGGGGTGATTGATGCGGAAAATAAGGTGTTTAATTATAAGAATATGCTGGTGTGCGATGGCAGTATGATTGGCGCCAACCTTGGCGTAAACCCCAGCTTAACCATTACTGCCCTTACTGAGCATGCCATGACCTACATACCCCAAAAAGCAGATATAACCAGCACTGAAGGCCCCATGACAAAACCTGAAAAAGTAAGTGTAACGGTTAGCTAAAAGGCAATTACCACTATTGGTTTATAGCTAGGGGTTTAATGGCCTCTACTTCTGCTACAGATATACTAAAAAGATCAGCAATTTCTTTTGTTGTAAGCTTGCCGCTTTTCAACATCGTTACAATTACCTCTAGGCGACCTTCCTGACGGCCTACTTCAAAGAAGTGTGTTTTAACTAATTCGTTTATGCCCATGGTTTGCGGTTATAATTGAAACTTGAGCGTTTAAAACAGGCTGCTAAGCCTGGCCACTTTCAAGCAACTTTTTAACAGCCTCTACTTCGGCTACAGGTATGCCAAAAAGATCAGCAATTTCTTTTGTGGTATTCTTGCCGTTTTTCAACATGGCTACAATGCCTTCCTGGCGGCCTTCCTGTAGGCCTTCTTGGCGACCTTCCTGTAGGCCTTCCTGGCGACCTTCCTGGCGGCCTTCCTGGCGACCTACTTCACGAAAGTGTGTTTCTACCAATTCGTTTATGCCCATGGTTTGGTAAATTTGAAGTGTATCATTAATAAAATGCACCAGTTCATGGTGTGCCGATACTTCTTTAAATGTAACGTAATAATTAATAAACCGCAATAAGGCCAGCGTTTGTTCAAACGGGTAGCCAAAACCCATTAGTCTGCGCACCAACTGCTTTTTAGTGGCCAATATTTTATGGTCGTCAGTGCTGCCAAACAAGTGGTACCAGGCTGTTTGTAATACCAGGCCAAAGGGGTTGGTGCCCTTCAAGAGGGCGTCAGGGTTATGGTCTTTTAACTTAAACGTATTGTACTTGTAGCTAAGGGCGTTGCCCATGAAGTTATCTTCAAACAGGCCGGGTCTGAAGCTTTCAGACTTATCGACCAGAATAGCGATTGAAGCTACATGTGAGCCGTACCTTTCTCTTAGGCGGTATTTCATAGTAAACATACGCTGATCAAACTCGGGGTCGGGGTAGCCCTGTATTTCAGAGTGAATGTACAGCCAAATGGGTTGCCCGTCTTTACCAGCCAACCGGGCCAGTTTATCGGCAATCCGGTTTTTGGCATCTTTTGCCGGGTGTAGCTTACTTAGCTCAGTATCTAAAAATACCACCGGCTGGTTCAGGTCAAACAGGTCCAGGTACGGGCCAAAGAAATAGCGTACAAAGTCAATGAAAAAATCTTCAAGTATACTTTTCCACAGTTGGTCAGGGCCTAAGCCTTTGGTATCAGGTATAAGCATTTGGGGTTGTTGGCTTGTTGGCTAGTAAAGCAATAGAATTACTAAAATAGGTGTTTAGCTTTACTACACAACGTATAAGGCCAAATGCCATAAAAATAGGCCCGCAGGTTTCCCCACGGGCCCGGTTTGTAGGTAAAAAACGGTAGATTAGGTTACCGTTAAAGGCGTGCTGCCACCAGGCTGCAGCTGGCGGAGGTACACCATTATTTATTTACTTTCACATCAATTACAGTGCTGGTGCCCTGAATGCCAGCAATATCGGCTACGGTGGCTATAGATGCCTTGGTAATATTGGCCGTAAACTCGTAGGTTAAATGCTCGGGCAAATCTTCCTTAGAATTATTCTTCTGGTCGCGGCTAAGGCCACCATCCATAATTTCAAGTGCCGGGTTGTTGTTGTACCAAAAGGCCACATGGTCGCTATCAGTTAACAGGAAGTTGGTGCCCCCATTGCCAGGTACGGTCAGGGTGATGAGCTTCAACTCAGGCACAAACTTAGAGGCGTTGGCCTGAAAGGTTTGGCTTAGCTCTGCCGAGGCCTCATTGGCTACGTTAATGGCAAAGTCACCACGAAACTCATTGGCTTCAATAGCTTTGGCTGCTTCGGGAAACAGGTCAAACATTTCTTTAGGCACATACTGGGCATTGGGGAAGTCATAATAATGGCCCACGCAGTCAAGGTTAATGTCACCAATTACGTTTTCATCTTCCTGCACCCCACCACGGAATACGTACCAGTTGGCGCCTTGAAACTGAGCGTTGCTCATATCAAAGCCAACAAATACAATGGTTTTTTCAAAGCTGTATTTTGATAGCACTCGCACAGCCTCTAACATGGCTGCCACCCCTGAGCCATTGGCCGCAGCACCGGGGCTGCCGGGGTAGGCATCATAATGCGCACTTAAAATCATAATCTCGTTAGGGTTGCTGCCCTTGATTTTACCAATAATGTTCTGGCCGGTATCATCACCAAAGTCAAACACCTGGCGTGAGGTGGTCAGGCCGTGCTCTTTGTAAAAATCTTCTATGTAATCGCGTACTGCATTCAGGTGCTTAATGCCTTCTTCGCTCATGGGGTGGCGTTCGCCCAGTACGTCAAGCAAATACTTTTCAATATTTTCAGCGCTTACATCGTCTACCACTTTGGTCATTTCAACATTGGCCAGTTCGTTGGCTGTAAGCTTTACCTTTAAAGCTTTACCTGCCAGGGCAGCAGGTACCTGCCATTGAATTTGCTTGTTTTTACCAGCGGTAATGCCCATGCCTATATGGCCGGTAGCCCCTTGTGCAGTAATGTCATAGCTGGCCCCGTTATTGGCCGATACTGCCATGCGCACCTCAGCAGTGGTATTGCTGGTCAGGTTCAGGTCATAGCTAATGGTCATGGTGTTGCCTTCAATAGCGGCGTTGGTGCCATCAATCACCAGTGTTTTATTACCGGCCAACAGGGCCAGCGATACAAACAGGGAAAGCAGCATTAAGCTTACGCGCGCCACTTTAGCTAGTACAGCTACTATGGTTACATTCATTATTATGAGTTTTTTGGTTTAGTCAATTTAATTTTCAATGGTATTGGTAGCCGCCTTGGCCAGTATTTCATTTACCCACACCTTGCCCCACTCCTGCTTCTCTTTGTCGCTCCACAAATCAGGGAAGAAAATAATCCGCTGAAAGCGCGGGGGCAGGTAGCGTGTCCAGTTGCTGCCACCAGTGGCTTCAATCTTCTGGCTTTTTTCAACCAGGTGCTGTATGGCCGTACGGTAATGTACCAGTGGCCAGCTTATGTTGCACAGGGTATCGAGGTGGCGCAGGCTTTCTTCTAACTTGGTGTTAATGGTATGGTTTACATAATTGCGTACATAAACCTGCCAAAGGTTTTTTTGCTTAAAGGTGCGGATAAGCTCCAGAAACAGCCCCTTGTATTTTTTCTCTATCTGGTCAAGGGCTACCACCAGTTTGCCATCGCAGTTTTCAAGCATGCCTGACTTCCAGTACAGGTTATCGTAAAGGGTATCTACATCTTGCTCATTGCGCAGCACTGCCCGTTGTTTGGCATAAATCAGGTTGTGCACATCAGTGCATTTAAACTCAATGCAGCGGTATTGGGCTGACTGGTAACCACTACTGGGCACCAGCGACATTCTAAACTGCCTGAACTGGTTCACATCCATGCCATCATGCACAATGGCAAACCCATTAATGATCATATCATAATACCGTATTACACGCTGCACCTTTTCCAGAAACTGGTCTGCATTGAGGTGCCCCTCACTTATTTGATCTAACTCCCACTGAATCAGCTTAAACTTCAGTTCTGCTATCTGGTGGAAGGTCACGAAGATCATCTCATCAGGAAAATCAGTCCTGGGGTTTTGCAAGGTAAGTAGGGTGTCAAGGTTCAGATACTTCCAGTAATTAGGTAATTGGGCATGGTAAAGGCCTTCCAGCTGGGTGGATAAGCCCTGGTCGGTATGTGCATACTTTTCCTGTAACTTCTCCAGGTTAGTGAATACCTGCGGATCTATATCTGCCACTTTCATATTAGACTCGTTTATAGCTTTTGGGTATACAGGCCAACCAAGCATTGCTGTGGCTGCTGGTTACGATGTTATTGAAGAGTGGTTACAGTCATAATAAGGATTTGCATGGCCCCGGCTGCACACCCTGGTAAGGGGCAGTGCTGTTGTTAAGGGCGAGGTGATTGGTTAATGGGTTTTAAGAGTAACACAGTATAAACCACGGGTACTTTAAAATGTTTGGAATGCACCTATCTTTTCGGCAGGCTAACGCCCATTACACTATTTTATAAACATTGGCCGGGGTAACGAGTTATTAAGGAAGTAAAAATGGCTATGGCACCTTGCCACGCCTGAAGAACATAGTATTACTGATCACGACATTCAATTGCCCGCCATGAGCATACTCAACCGATTTCAACAAAAGTCAAAATACTTTTACCTGTTTCTGGGTATCCTTAGCATCGTCAATAGTTTGATATTTGGCGGAATGCTGATGTTCATCAACAATACGGTTACGGGCCAGAAGCTGCCCTATTTTGCCGAGTATGACTGGCTGGTGTTTATAGGCCTGCTGGTGGTGTCATTGGTGATTAGCCGCGTGTTCAGGCGGTATATGATTAACCTTACCACCCAGGTATTGTATGATTTTGAACTGTTTATACTTGAGCGCTTTCGCTATGCCTCTTATGAATCGTACCTGCGCATTGGCCCTGAGCGTGTGCATACCAGCATACAGGATGTAAGAACGCTGGCCATTGTACCTGAAATGGCTGTTGACGCCATTAACGCGGGCATTATTTTGTTTTGTGGCATTTTGTACCTGTTCTGGATCTCGCCCATTGCGGCCATAGCCATACTGACTGTACTGGTAATGCTGGTGCTGTTTTATGTGTACCGCAATAATGTCATTGAAAGAGACCTGAACGAGGTACGTGACCTGCAAAACACTTATTACACCTACCTGCAAGACCTCATTAACGGGTTTAAAGAGCTCAAGATGAGTGTGCTGCGCAATGAAAACATGTTTCATAAATTTATTAAGCGCAACCGGCAGAAGGGAAAAGTATTAGGCGCCAAAGCAGGCAAGAAATATACTGATAATGAGCTGGTGGGCAGCTACAGTTTTTACGTGCTGTTGGGCTTTATCATATTTGGCCTGCCTAAAGTGATGGATATTGAGCTATCGTACATAGCCTCATTTGTAGTAACCATACTGTACCTGATGGGCCCCATTAATGTAATTGTAGGCTTGGTGCCCCGCTTTACACACCTGAAAATTGCCTATGAGCGCGTGGCCCAGTTAGAAGAAGAAGTGGCTAATAACGCCGAGAAGGAAAACACCTTTGGCGATATGACCGAAATTAACGAGACCTTTCACGGCCTGCGTTTTGAAAACCTGAAGTACAGCTATGGCGGGCAGCGCAATTTTACGGTAGGCCCCATTAACCTGGAGTTTTTACCTGGCGAAGTGGTGTTTATTACCGGCGGCAATGGCTCAGGCAAAAGCACCTTCGTGAACCTGCTTACCGGCCTGTTTAGGCCACACAGTGGTGATATTTACCTGAACGGCCAACGCATTACTGAAGAGCGCTACCATTATTACAGCAACCAGATGTCGTCAATATTTACTGACAGCTACCTGTTTAAGGCTAACTATGACAGCTTTGACCTGCAAGACATGCACGAGCGTATGGGCGGTTTTATTGACCTGATGAAGCTCAAAGAGGTAATTACAATTGACCGGGAGAAAGACATTATTGACAGTAAGCTTAGTAAGGGCCAGCAAAAGCGCCTGCTCATGATTTATGCCATGATGGAGAACAGGCACATTTTTGTGCTGGACGAATGGGCCGCCGAACAAGACCCGCAGTTCAGGAAGTTCTTTTACGAAGAGCTGATACCCGAGCTGAGAGCCAAGGGTAAAACAGTAATTGCTGTAACACACGACGACCAGTATTTTGACTGTGCCGACCGCATTATCAAGTTTGACTTTGGTAAGATAGTAGAAGATAAAGTGCTGCAACTGCAGTAGTACCCCACTGAACCCATGAAGCCAACTACGTTAATCTGCTTGCCATTTGCTGGTGGCAATTCTTACGCCTACCGCCCCATGCAAAAGGTATGCCCCCCCAACCTGACCATGAAAACGGTAGAGCTACCTGGCCGGGGCATGCGCATGTCTGAAAGCCTGCTGGAAGATGCCCATGCCATGGCCGATGATGTGCTGGGCCAGATCAGAGAAGAAATAAAAACACTAAAAAGCCCCTATGCCATTTATGGGCATAGCATGGGTTCATTAATAGGCTACCTGCTTACGCAACGTATTATTGCGCAAGGGCTGCCCAAGCCGTTTCAACTCATATTTACCGGCCGGGGTGCCCCATCAGTAGATTACAACAAACCGCCCCGGCACCAGTTGCCCAGGGCAGAGTTTTTAGAGGTGCTGCGCAGCTATGGCGGGGCCTCTGACGAAGCCCTGGCACAACCCGATGTA
>CAZXTW010000160.1:0-10268 GCA_964643525.1 uncultured Roseivirgaceae bacterium | reverse complement strand
TAGCCTGGCCTCTGCCGTTAGTGCGCTTCAAGTGAACCTGCGTACATCAAGCCTGCTTGAAGAAAGTCAACAAATGGCTGCTGGCCTGAAATCTGCCGAGGAAGAATTGAGGCAAAACCAGGAAGAAATGCAGGCTACGCAGGAAGAACTATCGCGCAGTTTGAATGAGCTCGAAACTGAAAATGAGCAGCTTAGATTGCAGTTATCAGGTAAAAATGAAACTGCATGATTACTTTGAATTTACAGCACCTGAAAATACTTAACCCATTCATCACTCATATTTGTTTAATCCGTAGTCCATTAGAATAAAACCATATTGAAACCCACTACTGCAGCACTCATCTTTTTCTTTTTATGTACCACTACAATTGCCTTGGGTCAATTTTCATTTGATGGTGAATTACGCCCACGTGCACAGGTAAGAAATGGCTATTTGCGGTTACGCAACAACGGTGATAGCCCAGCTATATTTGTTGCCCAACGCACCCGGTTAAATGCAGCATATCAAAAAAGTGATTTGTTTGACGTTTACATTTCAGTTCAAGATGTGCGTGTTTGGGGCGACCAGGACCAGCTGGTTGACGAGGCTAGCATTGGCCTGTTTCAAGCCTGGGGTGAAGTAAAGCTTGCAGATAAGTTCAGGCTTAAAATTGGGCGCCAGGAACTTGTTTATGATCAAGGGTACCTGTTGGCTACGTTAAACTGGCGTGAGGCTGGCCGTAGCCATGATTTAGCTCTGTTTAAATATACAGACAGCACTTTTACGGCACACCTGGGGTTAGCCCACAACCAGAACAGTGCCAGCCTGGCCAATAGTGAGTTTACTAATGACTATTACAAAAACATGCATTTTTTGTGGCTGCATAAAAAATGGGCGAAGACAAAAGCATCATTAATGGTCATTAACAGAGGGTTGCAACGCTCTGATAATACCATACAATATACCCAGACTATTGGCCCGGAAATCCAGTTTAGCAGCGGGTTATTTACAATTGATGGGGCATTCTACTACCAGACAGGGCAAGATACATTACTAAGAGATGTATCAGCCTCATTGATGAAAGCCGAAGTAAGCTACCAGGCAAGCACCAAATTAACCTTTCGAGCAGGAGTTGTTAGCCTGTCAGGCACTGACCAGGATGCGCAAGGCAATGACAACCATACTTTTGACATCCTGTATGGATACCGGCACCGGCATTACGGCCATATGGACTACTTTTACCTGGGCTTTACCCCACCAACCGGGCTGAGAAACTTTTTTGCCAAGGCAAGCCTGAAACCCACCGAAAAGCTCACCTTAAACGCCGACCTACATTTTTTCAGTACTGAAGCACAACTAGCTGCTGACGGCCCTCTACAGGCTGAAACCGCCTATCTGGGCACCGAGCTGGATTTGGACTTTAAGCTAAAACTGTACGATGAGGTAAGCCTTGCAGGAGGGTATTCACACATGTTTGCCACTGAAGATATGGAACGCCTCCGGGGTGGTGATAGCAACCTATTGAGCAACTGGGTTTGGCTACAGATAAACTTCAAGCCTAAATTTTTCTAAAAAAATTAGTTACGCTTGGGTTAACCTAAAAAAAATTGGTAATTTAGTTTTCACCTAACCAGGCTGGAAACTATGCAAAATCAACACTCTACACCAGGCAAACAACTCCCTATTGAATTAAACTGCTTTGATGAACTGATAACTGAAGGGTATCACTACATAGACAAAACTCAACACATAATAAAGATGCTGCAAACAAGCAGGCATCTTTTACTATGCAGGCCTAATCATTTTGGCAAAACACTATTAATAAGCACACTTACCGCACTGTTTAAGGGTAAAAAGGAATTATTTAAAGGGCTATGGGTAGAAAATCGCTGGGACTGGGCTAAAACAAACCCCGTTGTTAACTTAAGCTTTAAGCCTGTAGCCACAGAACCATACAACTTTGAAGCAGCACTAAAACAACAGCTTCATGCCAATGCCAACCAATTTGGTATACTTCTTTCGCTAGGCCCCTTAGAACACCTGGTACATGAACTTGTCAATCAGCTATCTCAAAAATCAGGCAGGGTGGTCATACTTATTGATGATTATGATGCCCCTCTTTCAGGATACCCTGACACCACTGTTCAAGATGAAGTCAACCTTCATGTGCTCAAGGCATTTTACGCATCGTTAAAAGCCGTGAGTAGCCAGCTCAGGCTGGTATTTTCAACAGGCCAGTCTCCAATAGCTCGAAAAACCCTTTTTCCTGATTGGAAGCACCTGGCAGAGCTTACCTTAAACCCCAAGTTTGGGAAAATACTTGGCTTTACTATCCAGGAAATACAGAATACTTTTGGCCCCAGGCTTACCGAACTGGCTACCCAATATGAAAGCCTGGAAGAACTGACGCAAAACCTATCTGATTGGTATGGTGGCTTTAGCTGGAATGTACATGACAAGGTGCATCACCCTGGGGCCTTACTTTACTTTTTAAACTCGGCACAGCCAATGCAATATTGGTCATGTATTGACCCACCAACCAACATAGTCAAATACCTAAACCAACATGGGGTTTACCACCTTGACCATATAGAAGCCAACGAAAGCGCTTTTAGCTGTTTTGACCCCAATAAAAGCATCAGGCCTTTTACCTTGTTGTTTCAAACTGGTTACCTTAGCATACAGGCTTACCGTAAAGATGGCACCTATACCTTGGGCTACCCCAATAAAGCGGTAAGGCAATACTTACTTTCACACCTGCTTGCCGAAACCACTGGCGATGATACTGATCAATATGAAGCCAAAACCATGCGCTTGCATAATGCCCTGGCAAAAAACAAACCGCAAGAGTTTGCCAGAGGGCTTACTGCATTTTTTAAGCCCATACCTAAAAGGCAATTTAAGAACAACCCTGATGGCTATTACTATACCATTACCTATTTGGCACTGAACCTGCTAAGCACCTACGTACATGCCCTGGCAAGTACAGCTTATGGCCAGCCAGATTGCGTAGTATACCTGCCAAACGCCACATACATTATTGAACTTACCTTAGGGCAAAGTGCCACTGAAGCCATGCAACTAGCTAAAACCAATAACCACAGCAAGCATTACAGCATTATTGGCCAGCCAACCACCATACTTGCCATGAACTTTAACCCTGCTAAAAAAGCTATTGACGGCGCTCTTACTGAGGTAGCTTAAATTACTCCTTAACTGAACCTGCAATATGGTGAAGCAGTGTTGTATGGCAATGATACTGCTTTTGGGCCTGGTATTTACTTCAATTGGGAGTTGATAAATAGGTGAGCCCAACAAACAGTCTATGATTTGAGCATGAGAACCCTTCGTGCCATTTTTACGGGAAAAACGGAACCTGCCAAACGCAATTGATGTCATGTAAATTAATGCAACAATTATTGCGTTAGTCATTATATGCCTGGGCTTTTTGTAAAGCAGGTGTTGTGTCTTGGCCTCAGTCATTGGTTGTTGGCCAGGGTAAATATCATGGCTTTTTTTAACTGTATTGTTTTCAGCCATTTCCTGAGGAAATGGAACTGAAGGCTGATTTAACATAAAGTACTTAATGCCAGCATGATATGCACTAAGTGAATCCCATTTATCGGCCAGCCTTTCCAAAAACAGGTTCTGTTCGGGGTTTTGTAGCCACAGTTTTGTCATGGCTACAGCTTTGGCAAACTTTTGCCGCCGTACAACCTGTAATGGGGTTGGTGGCTTATTGGTAGGGGTAGGATAGGCCGTAGCCACTGTTTTGCCCCTGTATTGTTTAAACACCAGCACTTTACCGTAGCGGCCACTCATGCCTTTTGTGATCAGGTTATTTACTATCAAAGCCATCGGCTTGTTTCTTTTAATTTCCGTTTAAATGATGCTTTACTACTACCCACATAGGTCAAGTAGGCAAAATTGGCATGTCACCAAGTTTAATGGCACATACAGAAGCAATAATAAAACTTAAGCCAGTATTTTAAAAGCATATTTCCATGAATAGTTTAATTCTGGCATGGCAGCCAACAAAACGTACGAACAGGCTTCACTAATCGAACTATAATCGAAGCAACTGTGCATTAACGAACTTTTAATGGCAGCCGTACCCCATACCTCTTATAGGTGAATTCTTAAATTGTTGCTATTGAAGTAAGCTGATAGAGAAGGGCGTGAGCAAGCAAGTGTTTATTGATTGGCTTACAAAAGATGGATAGCCAGTGAAATAAGATGAATTTTATTAATTGTAGAGGCAAATGTATTTTAGTTAAGTATTCTACACCTTAGTCACTAAAACTTAAGTATAGAACATACATTGCCTGGGCTTAATGCCCTGTGGCTCAGATGGTATTATTTTTAGAGAGGTTACAAATGGCTTATATATGCATAATTTCAAGCCTACTAAAGATAACTCTCAATCAACTGCCATAGTATGGATATTAAAAAAATTGGGGTCAAATGTTGCATTCGAACATTATTGAACTTTGTTCTACACACTTGTTGTAGTTCCCATTACATTTAGATGCCTTCTACTTCAACATTTTGTTAAAGCTTGTGGGTTTACACAACCGGTTTATCTGGTCGGTAATTTTGATTATTTTATTTTACGTTGCTTTTAATAACTTTCATTATTCTAATAATCAACTGCTTTCAATCAGGATTAGCAGGCTGTACATTTTGCAAGTAACCCCCTTAATGAATACATACTATTAAAATATATTACACTGAACCATACAAGTAACCAAAGTTAATTTGGCGTTAAGTATATTAACTAACAGTTGTATAAATAATAATTATCTGTATTTTGCAAAGCGTTTATTTATCCGGCTACTAACTGTACTTTTTTAGACTTGCTATGTGTTTTTTTAGGGGATTGGATATGATCACAACGAGAAATTCGTTGTGCATATTGTTTATTTTATTTTTTGCTTCCATGGTCACGGCCCAGGACATTTCGTCTATCGGCAAGTCCAACCCATTGACTGTATCCGGAGGGATTAACCTCAACCAGATTGCTTATGGTTCAACAGGTATTGACGGCCGCAGAGACCCTTACAGCTTTTTCTTTACCGGCAGCCTGAACTTTAACCTTTATGGGTTAGATGTGCCTCTTTCGTTTAGCGTATCTAATCAAAGCAGTGGGTTTCAGCAACCATTTAATCAGTACGGCATTGCGCCAACTTACAAATGGGTTACGGCTTACCTGGGCTATAATGCATTAACCTTTTCGCCTTACACCTTGAATGGGCATATTTTTAATGGCGTTGGTGTAGAGTTAAAACCTGAAGGTAAGTTTTCATTAACGGCCATGTATGGCCGGCTACTAAAGGCAGTAGAGCCTGACACGTTAAATGAAGTTGGCAGTAACCCAAGTTACAAACGCATGGGCTTTGGGTTTAAGGCCAGTTATAAAGATGAAGCTGATTATGCTGATTTGATTTTTTTCAGTGCCTCAGACCAGATCAACTCTATCAGCTATGTACCTGAAGAGTTAGATGTGTTGCCTGAAGATAACCTGGTGCTGGGCCTTAATGTGGGTAAGCTGTTGTTTCAACGGTTAATGATTACCGCTGAGGTGGCCAGCAGTGCCCTTACACGTGACAAACGCTCGGAAGAAATTGAGCCCTCTGGCAACCTGTTGGCCAACTTGGGGCCCTTTTTTACGCAAAGGGCCTCATCATCATTTAACACAGCCCTGAAAGGCAGTGCCACCTACAAGGCCAGGATTTATTCTATAGGCATGACCTACGAACGCATTGACCCTGAGTATGAAACTTTAGGGGCTTACTTTTTTAATAACGACCTTGAAAATATTACGGGTAATGTAGCAGTAGCCTTACTGGGCGGCAGGGTAAACCTGGGCCTGAATGCGGGCAGCCAACGTAATAATCTGGGCAATACTGAGGTAAGCAGTACCAACCGGTTTGTAGGCTCGCTTAATGTGGCCTATAACCCAGGGCCCAGGCTGAATATGTCTGGTACTTTCTCAAACTTCCAGACTTTTACCAATGTGCGTTCGCAGTTTGTTGACATTAACCAACTGACCCCTTTTGATAACCTGGATACACTTGACTTTACCCAGATTGCGCGAAGCGGTAATGTAAATATGAACTACATCATTTCGCAAAGCAAAGAGCGCAGCCAGAACCTGAATATTAACCTGAATGTACAAACCGCCACTGATGAGCAGGGTGGGGTAGAGCAGGCCAGTGGCTCGCAGTTTATTAATTTAAACAGTGCTTATTCACTGCGGTTGCCGCAGCGCAATTTATCGCTTACAGCATCTTTTAACTTTAACCGCAATGAGATTACCACACAGCAAACCACCACCCTGGGGCCTACCATTGCTATTGGCAAACAGTTTCTGGAGAAGAAGCTGCGCAATACCTTATCAGTATCGTGGAACAAGACATTTTCTGATGCCTCTGACGGCAACCGGGTATTGAATGTGAGGCTGAATTCAGCCTACAGGTTGAAAGATAAACACCGCATGAATGCCAGTGTGGTGTTTTTGAACAGAAACGATGGAGCCACCGCTGGTTTTAGCGAATATACCGTAACGGTGGGCTACAGTTATAATTTTAGTACTAACAACAACAGTAACCGATAGCGGGCTACTGTGCCTGCTGCGGTAGGCATAGCTGCCTGATAAGGTAATGATGAATATGATGCTACGACGGATGGTTTTGTTATGCCTGTTGCTGCTGGCCACTTTAGGGGGCCTGCAAGCACAGGTGTTTCCGGTACAGGTTACCAGCCAGGTGTTACCGCCTTACTCGGTTTACCCGGCTGATTATGTGGCACCAGGGTCTAACAGGCTCTCGCTGTTTGTTTTCCTGGCTGATGTAAACCGCCCAGAGCTGCGCGTACGCCTAAGGGTACGCCTTGAAGGCCAGGGTGTGGTGGTGCAAACAAGGCCCAATTACCTGCCGCCACCCATTATTTTGCAGGGAGGCCTGACCGAGCAACTGACTGGGTTTGATATTGCCGACTACTTTAACCCTGAAAATTTAGATTTTCAAGGCATTACCCGGCAGCAGTACCAGCGCGATGGGCGCCTGCCTGAAGGTATTTACCGCTTTTGCTTTGAAGTACTTGAGTATAACCGTGGTGTAACTATTTCAAACACCAGTTGTGCAGTTGCCTGGCTTATTTTGAATGACCCACCGCTTTTGAACCAGCCGGCACTGGGCAGCACTGTTAATATTACCTACCCGCAAAACCTGGTTTTTCAGTGGACGCCCCGGCATACCGGCTCACCCAACTCGGCCTTTAATGTTGAGTATGATTTTACCCTGGTAGAGCTATGGCCCAAAGGCCGTAACCCTGAAGATGCGGTACGTTCATCAAGCCCTATTTTTGAGGCTACTACCAACAGCACTTCTATTATTTACGGCCCATCTGAAACCACACTGGTGCCGGGCAGGGAGTATGCCTACCGCATCAGGGCGCGCAGCGTAGTGGGTGTTGAAGAGCTTGACCTGTTTAAAAACCAGGGCTACAGCCAGGCCGGGCACTTTACTTATGGTGAGGAATGTATTGTACCTGATGGGTTGAAGGGCACAGCCAGGGGCCATACCGGCATTAAAATATCGTGGCAGCAGCAGCCTTTTATGCGTGCCTTTACGGTACGGTACCGTGAGGCCAATAAACCCGGCCTGCCCTGGGAGGAAGAGATTGTGTATGGTGATGCCCTTTCAGTATCAGACCTGACGCCTGAAACCACTTATGAGTACAGCGTGCAAAGTATTTGTGGGGGTTATGAGGGGGAGTTTTCGGCAATACAAGAGGTTACGACCAAGGCCGACCCGGCACCCAATTTTGCCTGTGGCACCCCGGCCGATGCCTTTGATTTGAACAATACTTCGCCATTGCCTAGCCTTAATGAAGGAGAAAGCATATTTTCTGGCGACTGGGAGGTGGTTGTTGACAGCGTAAGTGGCAGTAGTGGCACTTATTCTGGGGGTGGTAAGGCCCTGGTGCCCTTTCTGAATATGGCGCGGGTACGTGTCACTTTTGAGAATATTAAGGTTAATACTGATTACCGCGTGTACCAGGGCAATGTGTATACTTACTGGGACCCCAACAGCCGGTTAATGGTAGACCTTGATGAAGATGATGACATTGACGAGACCGACGGGGGAGGAACTGGTGATGGTGGCCAGGGTGATGATACTTTAGATACTTCTGAGCCAATTGTTTTTGACGATCCGATTGATACGGTAACGGTTGGTGATGACGGGGGTATTATTGTGGTGATTGACGGGGAAACCGAGCCAATTGTAATTAACCCACCTGCCGATGGTGAAACGGTTACTTTTACTGACCCCAGTGGCGATACCTGGACGGTAGACGACAAAGGCACCGTAACCAAAAACGGCGAGCCTGTGGTTGGCCCTGGGGCAGGCCCAGGTACTGGTGGCACCGGTGGAACTGGTAATACCCCACCCGTGATTGCTAATGCTGATTTTACTTTCGGGCCTATTTCAGTACGGTTTGATGAAAACCTGCCCGGTGCCACCCCAGATGCTGATGGCTATTGTACGTATACTGATGTGCCCGCCAGTTTTGTGATTGCCTTTGAGGGGCAATTGAATATCAGGACTAATGTTGAGGTTAGCGGGGCTACCATCAGTTTTAAAAAGAATTGCCAGAATGATGATTACAAAGAGGTAAGCATTAACTGGAGCAGTGCCAATGGCCTGGCCATGGGCAAAATTGGCTTTATTGATGCCCGGCTAATGGCGCTTGGCCTGGCCGTTACAGCCGATGGGAAACTGACCGGCCGTGCTGATATGCGCGCCACCCTGAACCAGGACCAGACCATTCGCGAAATGTTTACGGTAAGGCAAGGGGTTAGCGGTGATTTTTCGTTTGCCTTTGCTGGCTCAACCAATTCATTTGCAGGCAGCTTTGACTTTAGCGGCGTGCGTGACATAAACATTGCCCTGCAAAAAGAAGGTACCACCCTGGCCCAGCTACAAAATGGCACGCTTGACCGTGATGGTAATTTTACTGCTGCATTGACCAAGGGCAGTGGTGACATAGCTTACCGCTCTGCCGGGTTAGATGTTGCTTTGAGTGCCTTTAATGCCCAACTGACTTACAGTATTAACGGAGGGCTGATGATTGACAGCGGCGCTGGTGAGTTGACACTTTCAGGCTTTAATGGCATTGATGGCAGCGTTACGGTAGGGCTGGCCATGCAAGATGATATAATTACCAGCACGTTAAAAGCTAATAACCTGAGTGGTTACGGCCTCACTATGAGTAATGCCAGTATTAGCGCCGTGATGGGCAATGATTTTGAGCTTAACCAGATTACGGGGCAGTTTGCCATTAAGCACCCTGAGTTTAATACCACCATTGCCATTGATGAGTTTGAAATATTGAACGGCAGCCTGCGCCTGTTTAGTGGCAGCGGGCAGGTGGTATACAATAACCTTGATGTAACGGTTAATAATATTACTTATGATGCCCTGCAAGATGTGCTGAGCCTTGACGCGAATGTAGCCGTTACGCAAGATGGCTACAGCTTTGCTGCTGCAGTGAATGAGTTTACGATTAACCGCCAGGGCCAGATTACTTTTGGCAGCTATGATGTAACAGTAGCTGGTCGGCTAGATTTTGGGCCGTTAAAGGTTACGTTAACTGGTAATGTTAATGAGCAGGGTCAGGGCGAGTGGCGCAATTACGAAGCGAATGCTTCTGTAACGATGGATATTAGTGATGGCGCTGATGTAACCAAGCAGGTTTCAGTAGCCAATGCCACCCTGAAATATGAAAAGCATACCCAGCGTGATGAATACCGAGAGGTAAGCCTTGAACTGGCCGATGCCAACATTAACCTGGGTAATGTTTACTTTGTGAATGCCCATTTAAAAGGCATGCGCATTAAGTTAAAAAGCAGTAATGCTTTTATGACGGGCACCTCGGCCGATGCATCGAGCATTGTAATTGATGGCAGCAGCTTTATTAGTATGGAGGCCAGCCTGATTGAAGATGTAAAGCTAAGCGAGATGATATGGCTTAAGCGTGGGCTTCAAGGTGGCTTTACATTTAACTTCAATGAGGGCAGCGACCTTTCTGGCCAGTTTAATTTTGACGGTATAGAAAATATTAATGTAGAGCTGAAAAAGGGCAATGATGTTTTGGCCCTGATGAGCAACGGTGCATTAGATGCCAACGGTGTACTGACAGGCACCATTCAAAAGGGCAATGGTACTGTTGGCTATACCACCAATGGAGTTTCAGTGAATGTAGATGCTTTTACGGCAGACTT
>CAZXTW010000159.1:9329-10269 GCA_964643525.1 uncultured Roseivirgaceae bacterium | reverse complement strand
AATCGTCAAGTTTAAACTTATCAAGGGTAACAGCGCTCACTACCACCATCATGCCGCACACCAGGCCAATAAGCATGGCCTCGTAGGGGCTCATCAGGTCGGCTCCGGCAGTAATACCTACCAGGCCTGCTAAAATGCCGTTTAATACCATACCCAGGTCAAGGCGCTTGAACATAATATAGCCCATGAGGTAGCCACCCATGGCCCCTGCACAGGCAGCCAGTGAGGTGGTAACCAGCACCAGCGAAACCAGTTCGGGGTCGGCTGATAGTACTGAGCCGCCGTTAAAGCCAAACCAACCCAGCCATAGCAAAAATACACCAATAGTAGCCAGCGGTACTGACGAGCCTGGCTTATCAATTACCTTACCGGCCACGTACTTGCCTATGCGCGGGCCAATAATCATAATACCCGCAAGGGCACCCCAGCCACCTACACTGTGCACCAGTGTTGAGCCAGCAAAGTCATAAAAGCCCAAAGATTCTAAAAAGCCCAGGCCCCACTTCCAAGAGCCAATTATGGGGTATACCAGGCCTACAAAAAATACGGTAAACACAATATAGGCGCTAATCTTAATACGTTCTGCCACAGCACCGCTCACAATAGTAGCTGCTGTAGCTGCAAACATGCCCTGGAACAAAAAGTTGGTCCAGTAAGTGTAGTTGCCACCAGAGTAGCTCTGGGTATTATAATCGGCTTCGGGGCCCAAATTCCAGCCGCCAAAGGCCAGGTAAAAGCCAGGCTCGGCATTGGGGTACATCAAATTAAAGCCTATAAAAGCATAACACAGCAGGCCAATGGCAGGTGTTACTGTATTTTTAAATAGAATGTTAACGGTGTTTTTAGCCTGGGTAAAGCCAGCCTCTACCCCGGCAAAGCCCAGGTGCATAATAAAAACCAGAGCAGTACACAGCATCATCCACAAATTATTTGCTGTAAG
>CAZXTW010000159.1:0-9290 GCA_964643525.1 uncultured Roseivirgaceae bacterium | reverse complement strand
CAGGGCCTCAGCCTGGGGTGCAGCACCAGTTGCAGCAGTAGCTACGGGTTCAGCAGCGGCAGGTGTTGCCGCGGCCACCGTATCGGCCAGCGCCGTTGCAGTGTCAAGTACCACTGCGGCAGCGTAAGTAACCATTGTTGCCATAAAGATCTACTTTGTTAAAGCTTAAGTATGAAATAAAATTTTGCCTATAGCAGTCTGAATATCATTCAAAGTCCGTAATAAAATCGCTAATAATAAAATATTAGGTTTAAAAATTGCCCTGATTGCTATGAAAAATGTTAAATAGTCAAAATTAAGCTCTTAATTAACCCTGCTGTTTAATTATTTGCAGTATTTAGTTCTATTTTCCGCCATATTATTAGTGAGGCCAGCAAAAACCGTATTTACGGGCTGTTTAAGGGTGTTTTTGAATGCTTTAGCTATTATTTGTTGGGTATGTGCTGACTAAACAGGTTTATATGTGCCTTGACTGGTATTGTGTGGTGCAGCTTCTATTTTTGTAGCCAGTTAATGATTGTACCCCTTACTTATGACAAAGCCACTTGCTGTTGTACTTGCATTTTGTTTGGCTAGCCTGCTGCCTTTAGGCGTCAGGGCATGGCAGGCCGATAGCCTTGAGGTAAACCTAAGTACGCCCTACCATACTGTATCTACCCATTTACTGTATTTACAGGAAGCGCATTACCACACCGAGCTGGCTGCACAGGTATTTCACCCTGATGATGCCACCCCTGCCGAAGCGCAAAAGCTGGCCATCATGTTAAAGCAGGTGTTTGATGGGCAGGGGTTGTTTATTGAGGTAGATGAAATACCCAATACCCCTGACTATATTGACTCAACGCTAAACCGCCTGGTTAAGCAGCGCTTTACTGTTGTGGCCGATTTACCTGATGTGTACCTGACTAAAAAAAACGGCCAATGGTACTACAGCAGGTACACGGTGCAGCGCCTGCCCGGTTTGCATGAAGAAACGTACCCCTTTTATACTGACCAGCTGCTGAACCTGCTGCCCCGCATTGGCCACAAACAGGTAATGGGCATGCCCATGTGGCAACTGGTGGGCATATTGCTGGTTACCCTCATTTCATTTATTATTTACCGGGTGTTTAAGTATGTGTCGCGCAGGCTGATAGTACAGGTACTTACCAAGTTTGGTTACACCAATGTAGCGCAAAAATACGTGGTGCCCGTAGCGCAGCCTTTTGGTGTATTGGTGGTGGTGCTGTACCTGTCATTAATGGTACCGGTGCTTCAGCTGCCCATCAGGGTTAGTCAATACTTAATACTACTGCTACATGGCCTGGGCCCACTGTTTTTAACCTTTGTGGTGTACCGGTTTATTGACCTGCTGGCGGCCTACATGCAAAAGCTGGCTGGCCGTACAGAAACCTCGCTAGATGACCAAATGGTGCCCCTCATACGCAAGGCGCTTAAAACATTTGTGGTAATAATAGGGGGGCTGTGGGTGCTTAGCAACCTGAATGTGCCTATACTGCCCTTGCTCACTGGTCTTAGCATTGGGGGGCTGGCTGTAGCGCTGGCCGCACAGGAAACCATTAAAAACTTCTTTGGCTCATTGATGATTTTTATTGACAGGCCCTTTCAGGTAGGCGACTGGGTAACAACCAAAGAGTTTGATGGTACTATAGAAGAGGTGGGTTTTCGCAGTACTCGCATCCGTACCTTTCGCGATTCTGTTACTTCAATTCCTAATGGTAAGCTGGCCGACCTGACCATTGACAACCACGGCATGCGTACCTACCGCCGGTTTTACACAAGGCTTGCTATTGCCTACGATACCCCTACTGAGCATATTAAACTGTTTACAGAAGGGCTTGACGGTATTGTAAAAAACACCCGCATGCCCGCAATGAAAATTACCATATTTACCTGAATGAGTTTGGCCCTTCGGCCCTTGAGGTCATGTTTTATATTTTCTTTGAAGCCCCTGACTGGGCCCACGAGCTGCGGTATCGCCATGAAGTAATGCTTGAAATAATTGCCCTGGCCAGTAGGCTGGGCATTCGCTTTGCCTTCCCAACGCAAACACTGCATATAGAAAGTATGCCGCTAAAAGGTGTTGAGCCCCACCAGTATACGCCTGTAACTGAGCAGACTAAAAATGAGCTAGAGGCTTTTCTGGGCGGTGGACCCGACCCTGCTACCAAATAATTATAGCTTAGCGCAAGGGGTGTCATTTTAGCGTGCTGGTTTTTTTCTATATTGCATATATTTCATTAGACTGACTTATTGACTATGCCTTTTCTTGACCTATCTGACGTTGCCAGCCAAGAACTTTTGCCTGGCTTTCATGGAAAAATGGTACACTCTGAAAACATGACGGTTGCTTATTGGAACGTACAAGAAGGAGCGGTGCTGCCTGAGCATCAGCATGTACATGAGCAAATTATGAGCTTACTTGAGGGCAACTTTGAGTTTACCTTGCATGGAGAAACCCTTGAGCTTGAGCCCGGTGCGGTGGTAGTTATACCGGCCAATGTACCACATTCGGGCAGGGCCCTGACCGAGTGCATTATTATGGATAGCTTCTCACCCGCTCGTGACGACTACCGGGTATCTATCACAGACAGCAAAGCCATGTAACCCCACATTGGCAAAACCTATGATTCAAGAAGAAATACATACCAAGCCATTTGCCCAGTTGCCGGCTTTTGAGTTTACCGGCAGCGAGGCGGTAGTATACCAAACCAATGATTTAAAGGTAAGCTGGCTGCCTGTTGAGGGCTATGTGGTGTACCGGCTGGATTATTTGCTGCTACCCAACCACCTGCCAGATGGGTATACATGGCTGGTATTTGATATGACTGCTTTACAACAGCACCAAAAAAAGGTGTTTTACCTGTACAACAGCCTGAAGCAGCCAATATCTTTAGGGCAGGGCACCTATGATATCGGCCTGCTGTTTTCTGGCGGGCGCGTATATGCTGACAAGCACTTTTTACAGCATTACGGTTAGCCAGGCCTGGGGTGCCAGTTATTGTAGCGGGCTGCCGCCCCACAGTTTAGTGTACTTTTGGCAATGTACCAGTAGGGTTTTATACTCTGCCGGGTTAATGCCCGGGGGTATGGGGTACCGGGCCGTGCCCTGGTAGCTGGTTAGTGGGGCTATTAGTACGCTTTTATCAGTATCAGCGGCGTTATTGCTGCTAATGTCCTGGGCGTTGATCGTTGAGAAAAATAGCTTTAAGTCTGGTGCTTTCTTGGCTTTGAAGTTATCCGCTAACTCAACAAAATAGGCTTCACCTTCCTGAACGATTTTCCAATTGCCCTGAAAGGTAATAGAGCGGCTATTGGCTGTAAAGCTGCCCTGGTAGTGCGTAGTGGTTTGCGCAAAGGTACCGGTAGTAAGTAGCAGTAATAAAGCCGGAGAAATGATTGATTGATGCAGTTTCATGTGTGCGTTTGGTTGTTTTCTTTAATAAGGCTTAACGCAAAGGGTACCTCAAAAGGTTGGTCAACAGTACGACACCAACCCCTTATAAAATAAAACAGGCTATGTTGCCATAGCCTGTTTTAAGGTGTTGATGCTGGTTTAGCAAATGCATCTTATTTGCTCCCACGTATCACATTGGCTAATGGGGAATGTGATATCACATTGCCCGCAAAATGGCGAACTGCTGCCACCACCTTTGGCCTTGACGGTATTGTCATTTAGCTGGCTGTCATCAGTCACAAAGCTTTTTACTTTTAGCTGGTTTAATCCAAGTTTCTTGCTCATGTCATTAAATAAGTAAGTGATAAATTGATTGTCATCATAGTAAAATGGGCCCTTTAAGGCCCGTTTTTGAGTGGCTGTTAATGCTTATATGGGATCAAGATCCAAATAGCACGGTGAAAATATGTCTGAGCACAGCGGAGGAAATGTAGGGCAACCCTGGCCATTATTGGTTGCAGGACAACCGCCTTTAGCCTTTACAGTGTCAGTGTTTTCTTCCACTACGTTGGTTACAAAGCTCTGCACTTTCAATTGGTTGATGTCAATTTTCTTTTTCATGATATACAGGGTTAATCGTAATAAATTAAGGAATGATTGAATACATAAAAAGCCCTCTCCGATCAAGGCGCTGCGCAAGGTACAAGGTTTGAGCACCCAACGTTTGGTGTTGAAATACACATTAGGGGTGACGTATCAGGGCAGCCTATACAGGTATTTCCAGTTGGGCAGCCTGCATGGGTGGGGCATGCGGGAGTATTGCAAACATCCACTGACTCACACTCGGTATTCTGGCCGCAAGGGCCGTTTAATGGTGAGCTGCAATCACCACCCTTTACCTTGACCGTATTTGAGCGGCCTTCAGTCATTTGCGTTACAAAGCTTTTTACTTTTAACTGGTTTAATCCAAGTTTCTTCTTCATAGCATGAAAGATTTTAGAAGTTAAGGTTATAAACTAAGGGTCTTAGTATACGCAAAAACTGCTTAAAATGCTTGTTATGAGTGTGTTAAATTTTATATAGCTTCTGTTTTGCGGGGTGTCTTGTACAATTGGATAGCTTGAACTAAGCTGTTTTATGTTGAATGCATTGGTGGGCTTGGATGAAAAAGCATGGTGCAAGTATGGCCTTAAAAGGCTGGTCAATAGCAAGGCATCAGCTCCGTAAGGGAAAAAGGGCCTGTAAAGGCCCGTGAATTCGAATTACTTTTTTAGCAAAGGTAGCAGGGTGACCAAATGTCGGAGCATATAGGTTCGTAAGTAATACAATTGGTAAACTTAGACATATTATCAACACCACCTTTGGCCTTAAAAGTATCATCTTTATCCATTGAGGTGTTAGTTATAAAGCTCTGTACTTTCAATTGGTTGATATTAATTTTTTTTTTCATAATGCTGATTTTTAGAAGGTTTGAATTGATTAATTTCTCTAGTATACTAAAAATATTAATTATATAGTTGTTATAAAAGCTTATAATTTAAGTAATGCCTGATGTGTTGTACAGATAATACAATTGGCTAGCTGGTAACTACTACTCTGGCTTAGAAATATTACTTTAGGGCCGGGGTAGGCTGTTGAGTAGTATTATGCTTTCGGAGCGGGTATAGGCAGGGGCCAGGTATATGAGGCCCCTGTAATTAATAAAAGCTATTAGCAGGTAAGCCCTGGTAATGACTCGCACTGCTCTGGGCAGCCGGTAGGGTCAAACGTAGGGCCACAGCAAATGGCAATGTCGCAGGTATACAGTGTTTGGCAGGCAGGGCCAGTAATGCACTGGCAATCTGAATTGCACTGGGTGTTGGGTTCAGTACAGTCAAGTTGGGTCATGTTAGTACCACCCTTTAGTTTTAGTGTGTTTACTGCGCCGGTGTGGCCACTGGTAACAAAGCTGTTTACTTTCAGTTGGTTTAAACTTAACTTCTTTTTCATAGAGTTATTATTTGAGGTTTAACAGTGTATAAGTTACCAAAAACATTGGGCATTACCATACAGTGCAGCAGGTAACCAGGGGTGAATGCCTTTAAACATGGGTTAAATAAAAAAACGGGCCACTGGGCCCGTTTTATCATGTTGTAAGTAATTGTTATACCTTAATAGTAGTTGCACGGCGAAAACAAATCGGTGCATAGCGGCGGATAGGAAGGGCAGTTCAGATTAGGGCCAGTTGCAGGGCAACCACCTTTAGCTTTTACAGTGTCAGTTTTTTCTTCCACCACGTTGGTTACAAAGCTTTGTACTTTTAACTGATTGATGTCAATTTTCTTTTTCATGGTATTTTACTTTTTAAGGGTTAAGGATAAGTAAGTATATGGTTACATTATACTCATAAACTTCGTAAAATACTTATTATGAGCGCGTTAAATTTTGTGCTACTACTATTTAGTTTTGAAAGTTGTACAATTAGCGGTATTGCTTGCATTCATCTGTTTAAGGTGTGCTGTTTTTGGGATTGGCTTTATCGTACAGGTATGTCATGACTGTGCTACAGGTATTGGCAAAAGCCCGGAGCAACTGTAGTCATGGGGGTAATAAAAAAACGGGCCACTGGGCCCGTTTTTATTATACGCTTACAATTGAATGCTTAAAGTATTATGCCCTGCAAGGCGACATGAGGTTGGTACAATAAGGCGGTGTAGAAATACACTGCTGTGGCGAGGTGTCTGGGCAACCAACACAGGTGTTGCCTGTTGGGCAGGCTATGTCAGTTGGGCAGGCCACATCTTCACTTTCACACTCAGTATTAGGGCCACAGGGGCCGTTAAACGGCGTGCTGCAATCACCACCTTTTACTTTTACTGTGTTTGAGCGGCCCTCGGCCAAATGCGTCACAAAGCTTTTTACTTTTAGCTGGTTTAATCCAAGTTTCTTCTTCATAGTATTCTGGTTTTTAAAAGTTAACGAATTGGTTTAATCTGTTAGTATACTCATAAAATGCTTAAAAAGCTTGTTATGTATGTTGCATACTATATGAAAGGTGTTTTTTGTGGTACAACTGGCACAATTAGCTGGTTGCGTTGCATTATTCTGTATCAGGTTTTATGGTTTGGCTATGTTTTGTGCCATCAGGGCCAGTCATGGTTACCGTTACCCCATTGGCGGTGGGCATGCGCTGTAGTTTATATTTAAACAGGTACTGGCCGTAGGTATGGTACTGCCGGCGCATGGTTTCGGCTTGGGTACCGTTGGCATCAGTTACCGTAAGGGTATAGGTGCCCGGCTGCACTACACTGTAGGGCACCACCAGTTGCGTATTTTCCTGTCGCAGTTCAAGGGGTTGCAACGCAAAGCTACCAGCTGGGGTGCCCAACCTGGTGTAATTAGGTGTTGCCAAAGGGGCTTTAAATTTTAGCACCAGCCCATTGCCCTGAAAAATACAGTTCATCGAAAAACTGCCTGTGGCATCATCAGCTTCTTTACTCCAACTAGCGTTTTCTACTGAAAGGTCATTACCGGCGTCCTTCCCTATAGGTCTATAAACAAGCCGCTCCATCAGCTTTTTTCTTGGTTTGGATGTTTCAGGTGCCAGGCCGTACAATAATTTTTTGCCGTTTAACTCAAACTGCAAAGTATCTGGCGGACTGGTAATGCCCAAAACAAATGGAAACACTGAAGAAAACTCCTTAATTTGCCTGGTAGCAAGGCTGTTGATGGCTATAGTATGATGGTCCTTGTTTCGGGTGGCGTTAATTTTCCATAGGGTAGCCTCAGTGTTGGGGTTTTGCGTTGTGTTGGCTTTTGATCCATTATCGTTATACACATAGGTTTCAGCCTGCCGCACATCAGCATCAGCTGTATAAATCAGGGCAGCATCCAGCGCAGCAGATGAATCACTGAGAGCGTATGCCGAAGTTGCTGCAATACCGCCAGACCGAAACCATACGGGTACATTATCTTCATTTGGCTCAATTAGCACTGTTTCACCACCTTTAAACACATCAAATTGCTTGTTGGTACCCCTAAAAAAGGCATACCAATTGCCTGGCGGCAGGTATACATACCGCTGGGTACTGTCAGCATACAGCATGGGGGTTACCATCAAGTTATTGCCCCACAGGTAGGCATCATTGATATGGTACAGGGGCTGGTGCCTTGGTTGTGTAAAAAAGAGGGGGCGGGCCAGTGGCAGGCCTTTGGTGTAGTTTTCATACGCCAGGGTGTAGCTTTCTGCTGCTAATGCCTGCCTTTGGTTAAGAGCAAACCGTACCCGTTGCTGTGTTTCTTTACTAAAATAGATGGGCTCAGCAGGCAGGTTGGCACCATGGGCACGCAAAATGGGCGTATAGGCACTGAACTGCAGCCAACGGCCATACAGCTCATCATCTTTCACGCCGCCGGCAAAGCCACCGGCATCGCTGTGCATGTAGCCAAAGCCGCTCATGCCCATGCCCAGCATGAGGGGTATCTGGGCGCGCAGGCCTTCCCAGCTGCGGCTCACGTCACCGCTCCAGGGGAACACCCCGTAGCGCTGCATGCCCGCAAAGGCTGCGCGCGATAAATTGAATAGCCGCCGGTTGGGGTACTTGGCCGTAAAACGCTGGTGCAGCAGCTGGGCCCAGTCAACCGCAAAGCGGTGGTGGTAATAGCGGGCGGGGCCCACGGCATGATGCATATCATCAGGATGTACCTCTGGCTCGCCCAGGTCGGTCCAAATGCCACCAATGCCTGCTTCAAACAGTGAGTCGTACCACGGCCACAGCCAGTTGCGGGCGGCAGGCAGGCTCAGGTCAAGCAGGCCGGCAGGCCCGGCCCAGAAGTTGTCAAGTACATAAGGCTGGCCGCTGTTGTCGGTGGCCAGCAGCCCTTTTTCTGCCGCCTCTGCCCAGTTGGCCGATGCTTTGGTAATGTAAGGCTCAGTAATGGGTATGGTGCGTGTGCCACTGGCGGCAAAGTCATCAATCATGCCTTTGGGGTCAGGAAAGCGCTCATAATCCCAGTCCAGGTTACCCATTTGTTCTGCACCGCCAAACCAGTACACATCAAACACCAGTGCATCGGGGTTAAAACCGGCCTGGCGCAGGCTGTCCAGTACATTGCGGGCGTGCTGCTCGGTTTCGTAGCCAAAGCGGCTTTGCAGGTAGCCCAGGGCCCATTTGGGGGGCATAGGCTGGTAGCCGGTCAGCTCAGCATAGGCCGTCATCAGTTCGGCATAACTGTTACCCAGCAGCACATAATACACCAGGGTGCCAGCTTCGGTGCGGTAAGTCAACAGGTTTTCGCGGGTGGCACCCAGGTCCATCATACCGGGCTGGTAGCTGTCAAAAAACAGGCCGTACAACCGCGATGACAGCACCAGCGGCACGGTAGAGTACATCTGCTCTTCATAATTATGGTAGCCATAGCGGGGCTGGCTGTACAGGGGCAGCTGCCAGCCGCGCCTGTCTTGCGGCAGTGCGCGCATGCCACCGCCCAGCAGGTGCTCGGCAGTGTCTAACCTGAAATCAGCCTGCCACGCCCCCTTGTGCCATACCGGGCCGGTTTCTATGGTGCTTTGGCCGTTAGGGTGTGGTATACTTAGCTGGTAATTACTGGTATTAAGGGTTAAGGTTTTTTCTTTATTACGGCCCCAGCGCATGGTAATGGCATTGCGCCGCTTTTTTACCTTTACAGGGTAGCTGTTGCGCTTGGGTAAGGCTATAGAGGCAGTATCAAGCGCCTGGGCTTGGCCCAACCGGGGTATCACTTCTATGCGCACAATATTTTCATTGTAGGCCTGTATGTGCATGGTGTTGCCCTTCTGGTCTTTTACCAAAAAGCCTGTGGTTGTTTTGGCAAAGGTGGTTGCCTGGCCAGCCAGCACGGGCGGGGCGTTAACGGGCAGGCTTATGGTGCTGCC
>CAZXTW010000158.1:0-10316 GCA_964643525.1 uncultured Roseivirgaceae bacterium | reverse complement strand
GCCAGAAGAAGATTTTGATCAGTTAACTCTTATTGCCTCACAAATATGCGGCATGCCTATAGCCCTGATTACTTTTTTAGATGAGACCAGGCAGTGGTTTAAAAGCAGTAAGGGGCTTGATGTTTCTGAAACGGCTCGTGAGCTGGCTTTTTGTGCCCATGCAATTAATACCCCAGATGCGCTGCTTCAGGTAGAAGATGCCCGGAAGGATGACCGTTTTCATGATAACCCTTTTGTAGTGGGCGAGCCCCATGTGATTTTTTATGCTGGTGTGCCTTTGGTTACTGAAGAGGGGCTGCCGCTGGGTACGTTATGCGTGATTGATAACAAGCCAAATAAGCTAACCCCCCAGCAGGCAGAGGCACTGAGTGCCCTTTCAAAGCAGGTGATGAAGCTGTTGGAGTTGCGTAAAAAGAAGCAGCAGCTGGAAGCTGCATTTGACAGGTTAAGCAAAAAGAATATTGCCCTTGAGCGCTTTGCCAGTACTGCAGCGCATGATATCAACTCGCCGTTGATACACCTCTCGTCTATCTCGGCCCTGTTGAGTAAACAGTATGCAGGCCAGCTTGATGCACAGGCCATCAAACTGCTGAGTGGCATGGAGCTCTCGGCCACCCGCCTACGCACGCTGGTAGATGGCCTGCTGGCCTACAGCCGTATTGACAGCCTGCTGCAAGAGAAAAAAGAGCACATAGCCACAGAGGTATTTTTTAAAGGGATAAAAGCACACTTTACCCAGGCAGAGCCCCATGAGATTAAGGTTACTACCCATCTTGACCAGCTGTATGTGCATGCAGTGGCTTTTGAGCAAATTTTGATTAACCTTATTGGCAATGCCATTAAGTACAGCGATAAGCCAACGGCAACTGTGGAGGTTGGTGTGGAGTTGAATGGGGCTACTTATGTGGTTAGTGTGAAAGACGATGGGCCCGGCATAGCCCTGACCGAGCAGGAGTATATTTTTGAGGCGTTTGAAGTGGGAGGGTCTGAAGACCGATACGGCCGCTCAGGCAGTGGCCTGGGGCTGGCCATTGTGAAAGATTTGGTTGAGCGCCTGGGGGGCAGCATACATGTAGAGTCTGCTTCGGGGCAGGGGGCTACGTTTATTTTTTCTATTGCAAAAAACTGATTGCAGCACGACACTTTTGCTAAGCATATTTAATGGCCAGCATAATGACCACAATTATGATGGTTACGATAAATATGGTGAGGTAGTTGAGCAGGAAGATCAGTATTGTTCTCAACAATGCTTTAATGAAGTACTTGTAGTTGTACCACTGGTATAGGGTATAGCTTATGTACAATATTGAAAAGGGCAGGGCATATATCATGACGTGCACCCCGGTAAGGCCATAAATAATGACGGTTGCCATGGTGATGAGCAGTGACTGGCTCATGGCATAAAATAAAAAGGCAACAGTTTCAGTATAGTTGTAGCCTTTGCGGCGGTGCATGAGCCAGGTAAAGAAGGCCATAATGGGTATGAGCGAGGCCGAAAAGGTTTGGAAGTTGCTAAAGATGGTTTGTTGCAGGTTTTGTGCAAACTGCATGGAGGCGCGTTGCGATTCTGCCGCGGCCTGTAGCTTTTGCTGCGCCACCAGGGCACTGTCAGTAAGGGCAGGGGCCAATTGTTGGGTGCTATCAGCAAGGCTGAGGGTATCGGCAGCAGCTAAGCCGTTATTCATGTCAGGTTGAGGCACCCCGGCACTTTCGTTGATCTGGTCAGAGATTTGCGTCATGAAGTCTGAAAAATCAACCCCAAATACCGGGAACATACCCAGCATGACCATAAACATTAAAAAATACCAAGACAGAGGCCCGGAGTATTTTACCCGGTTGCCGGCCATATACTCTCGACCCACTTTGCCCGGATGCCGCAACATGCCCATAAAGGTATTGGCCACCTTGCCATCAAAGCCAAACAGCTTGCTTTGCATGTCATGAAACAGGTGGCCCAGGGTAATGCGAGGTACATGCCTTGGCTGCCCGCAATGGGCGCAGTAGTTGCCTGTAACAGGCCGATTGCAGTTGATGCATGGTTCTGGCTGGCTTGGTTCTTGCATGTTGTTGAGGCTTGGTAACTGGCAAATAAATCAATTTTCAGGTCATTTCAAGGTTTGGCAGAACAATAATTGGCTGGCTGAAATGGTAAGGCAAAACTAGTTGGCTTACTGTTTGATACTTTCGGTGCATTTCCTTAATATGTATTGTTAAAGATTTAACCCTTAAACCCTACAATGCCATGTTATCAGATGAGCAAATTGGCTGGCTGGCCGATAAAATCAATGAAAATATTGATATACCGCTGCTGGGCGAAAAAGCCGAGCGGGCCATTATTCGCACAGCCATTATTAAAGTGTTAGACATTCTGGAAGAAGAGCTGCCCGAAGAGTTTGTTGAGTTTTTAGATGATGTATCTGACGGTTTTGAGCCACAAAACGAAGCCCAGATAGCTGTGTTGAAAGATAATACAGCACGCTTTTTAAACAACAACATCAATATACCTCTGCTGAGCGAGCGTGCAGAGAAAAAGCTGTTTGATGCTTTGATTGATCATTTGTTTGATGCCATGCAAAAAGGCAATAAGCTTGGCGAGTAAGTGCCAAGAGAACTCATAAAAAAGGCGCTCCCGGTGGGCATTTTTTATGGTTGTATTGCTAAAGTAATTTTACCTCACGCTTATGCCTATGCCTGCTGTAACGGTATTGTAGCCGTTTACGCTATAATCGCCATGTAAGGTGATGACGCCCAGCTTGAGGCGCAGGCCCAGGAGGGCCCTCAGGCTTGAATCAGAGATGCCAATGGCCAGTGGGTTTACCTCGTTGGCAGAGGCAGTGCCGTTTTCGTCAAGGTCGTAGGTGCCCTTAAAGGCAAAGTCACTGCTGGCCCTGTTAAAGCCTACCGAGCCATAGATGGTCAGTACTGAAAACTTTTTAGAGGCAAGTGCCTCAAGGGTAAGGCCATCAACATCAAACTCAGCAATTTGTGTGGTACCCAGGTTATCAAAGGTACCATCAACTTCAATTTCAGAGCTTAAGCGGGTATAGCCTACAAATACTGAAATGTCAATAGGCAGGTTTTTTATGCCGGGTATGTGTTGTTTAATGTCGTGCAGGATGCCAATGCCATACAGGTTAATGTCAATATCTTCAATGGTTATGGTAGGCAAAAAGCGCACGCGTATTTCAGTATTTTTTACCAGGCCTATGCCGGCCTGTACCATGGGCACGGGTACAAATGAGCCAATTTCAGTATTGAGGTCAATGCCATCGGGCGCGGTAAAGTTACCCATTACCAGCCCGCTGCCGGGGTCAAACACCTCAATGCTTTCATTGGTACCTGGGCCAAATATGGTGGGCAGGTCGGTTTGTGTTTGCCCGCTGGCCAGCCTGATTGATTCGTAGCTGCTGTTTAAAAAGGTAAAGGTCAAATCTTTATCAGGTACCAGGGCCAGGCTGCCCGTAACGGTAATGTCAAAGCCCAGCTTTTTGTGTGGCTTGGCGGTATTGTACCAGCCAGCGTTAAGGCCGTAACCAAAGCCTTTGAGCAGTGGGGTTATGTAATTTTGAACGCCCGTGGCGGCATCGGTACTGCTGGCGTTCAAAAACTCATCAATTTCGCCTTGTGCCAGGGCTTTGTGCTGGCCCGCCAGTAAGGCCAGTAGGGTAAATGTAATTGCTGTAACGTTTAAGAATTGGTTGCTCATAGTTTAGTGTTTAGGTGTATGCTAGTGTTTTTGTACCTAAATATAACTTAAAGCCGCAGTATACCTTGTGTTTTGTGTGCTGTAAATGAAACAACTGGCTATTGTGCAATGGCGTAAGGATGGTGTACCAAAATAAGCAGGGTTTGCTTTTGTGTTGTGGGCTGTTGGCCTACATTTGCAGCGAATTTTAGACGCTGGTAAGCGGCCTTCCTAAACAGCGGGCGCGCCCGGTTGCCCTACTGTAGTTCAAACTTATCAAGTAGTTGAAGCCACCCACCCAGGCCCGGCCCTGGGTAAGGTAACTTTTGCGCTTGATTTACCGGTGTGGGCCGTGTGGCAGCCGCAGCTAAAAGTTAAAATGTTGACTAGGCAAAAGCCATTATAATACATTCAGAGACTGATTCTTAACTATAAAATTAAAAGCAAAATGTCATTAGTAGGAAAAAAAGCTCCTATTTTCACCGCCCCTGCGGTAATTAACGGCGAAGAGATTGTTGAGGACTTTTCATTAGAGCAGTTTATTGGTAAAAAAGATGTTGTATTCTTCTTTTACCCTAAAGATTTTACGTTTGTATGCCCTACTGAGATCCTTGCTTTCCAGGAAAAACTGGCTGAGTTTGAGAAGCGTGACGTAGCCGTGGTTGGTATCTCGTGCGATACTGAAGAAACCCACCTGGCCTGGTTGAATACGCCTAAGAATAAAGGCGGCATTGAAGGTGTTACTTACCCATTGGTGGCTGATACAGCCAAAACCATTGCCAGTAATTTTGGTGTGCTGGCTGGTGACTGGAATTATAACGAAGAGGGCGAGCTGTTTTTTGAAGGTGCCCCTATTGCCTACCGTGGTACTTTCTTGATTGACAAAAACGGTACTGTGCGCCAGGAGACGATTAACGACCTGCCTTTGGGCCGTAATATTGATGAGATGATTCGTTTGGTAGATGCCCTGCACCATGTAGAGAAATACGGTGAGGTGTGCCCTGCCAATTGGGAAGAAGGTAAAGACGCTATGGCAGCTACCAAAGAAGGCGTGGCTGATTACCTTTCTAACCATTAATGCGTATATTTGGAGTAATTAAGAATAATACCTGTTTTTATTTTACTCTGATAAAAGTACCTCTTGGAATCAAGAGGTATTTTTATTTATAACCATTCTGTTCATGATGGCAGTAGTGATGTACCGCCTGGCCATAGGGTTTTACGGTTTGGCCGTACGTGTATTGGCCCTGATTAACCCCAAGGCCCGGCTTTTGGCACAAGGGCGCAAAAGGGCGTTTGCTGATGCCCATGCTGGCATGGCCAATGGCCATGGGGCCAGGGTGGCGTGGTTTCACTGTGCTTCATTGGGTGAGTTTGAACAGGGCCGGCCATTGATAGAGGCCTTTAGGCAGCGCCACCCCGATATGAAGGTGGTGCTTACTTTTTTCTCGCCTTCAGGGTATGAGGTGCGAAAGGACTATGCCCATGCCGATGTTGTGCTTTACCTGCCTGCCGATACGCCCGGCAATGCCCGGCGCTTTGTACAGGTGCTGCAACCCGCAGTGGCCTTTTTTGTAAAGTATGAGTACTGGTATTTTTATTTAAAGGTGCTGGCGGCACAGGGGGTGCCGGTGTTTTCAGTATCGTCAATATTCAGGGCGCAACAGCCCTTTTTTAAATGGTATGGCGGGCTGCACCGTACCATGCTAAGCTATTTTGCGCGCTTTTTTGTGCAGAACGAGCACTCGCAGCAGCTGCTTGAGGGGCTGGGCCACCAGCAGGTAACGGTTAGTGGTGATACGCGCTTTGACCGGGTGTGGCAGCTGTGCCAGCAGGCTGCCAGCAATGACTGGGCGGCGGCCTTCAAGGCCGGGCAGCTGGTTATTGTGGTAGGCAGCAGCTGGCCTGAAGATATGGAGGTGTTGGTGCCGCTTATTAATGAGCTGACTCAGGTAAAGTTTATTATAGCCCCACATGAGATTCACGACAGCCAGCTGAAAGCCATTGAAGAAGATTTAGACCGCCCCGCCATTCGTTACTCTGCCTGCCAGGAGGCTACCCATGTGGCCCAACACCAGGTACTGATTATTGATAATATAGGCATGCTGAGCTCATTGTACCAATACGGTGAGCTGGCCTATATAGGTGGAGCATTTGGCAAGGGGCTGCATAATATTTTAGAGGCTGCTACTTTTGGGTTGCCTGTATTTTTTGGTAACCGCAATTATGCCAAGTTTAAGGAGGCCAATGATTTGATTGAGGCCGACTGTGCCATGGCTGTGGGCAATACGGCAGAGCTGAGCCAGCGGGTGCACAAGCTGGTGTATGATGAGGCGCTCAGGCACGAGCTTTCGCGCCGCTGCCAGGCCTATATTGAAGCACAACGGGGGGCAACAGAAACCATTATGGATAGTGTACATGAAGAAGTGCCGTTTTTATCATGAAGGGCCGGGTTATTAAATCAACCGGCTCGTGGTATGACGTGCTGATGCCCAGCGGGCAGGTATATGCCGCGCGGCTGCGGGGTAAGTTTAAGATTAAGGGTATAAGGGCCACCAACCCTATTGCTGTTGGTGATTGGGTAGAGGTGCAGGAAGAGGGCACCGACTCATGGCTGATTACTGCTATTGCCCCGCGGGAGAATTATATGATCAGAAAATCGATCAAAAAGAGCAGCCATGGGCATATGATTGCTGCCAACCTTGACCAGGCCGTGGTGGTGGCTTCGCTGGTGTTTCCGCGCACCTCGCTGGGCTTTATTGATCGTTTTTTGGTTACGGCAGAGACTTTTCGTATATCGGCAGGTATTATTTTTAATAAGGCCGACCTGCTTGACGATGCCGGTATTGATTATATGAACCACCTGATTGGTATTTATGAAAAGCTGGGCTACCGGTGTGCGGTTACCTCGGCCACTGAGCAGCAGGGGCTTGATGGTGTCAAGGCCCTGCTTGACCAAAAGGTTACGTTGCTTTCGGGCCACTCGGGCGTAGGTAAGTCTACCCTGGTAAATCAAATGGCGCCCGGCATTGCCCAAAAAACCAGTGAGGTCTCTACGTTTGCTAATAAGGGCAAGCACACCACCACCTTTGCCGAAATGTTTGAGGTATGGGCCAGTACTTTTATTATTGATACCCCCGGTATTAAAGAGTTGGGGCTGCTTGATATTGAAGCAGAAGAGCTGAGCCATTATTTTCCTGAAATGCGCGATTTGCTGGGGGCCTGCAAGTACCACAATTGCACACACACCCATGAGCCAGGCTGTGCAGTGCAGCAGGCGGTAGATGAGGGGCTTATTGCACCTGAGCGGTTTACCAGCTATTTAAGCATGCTTGAAAATGACGACAGCCACCGGTAGGTTAGCTGCCAGCCCCAGCCACAGGGGGGGTATCATTGACCGTAACTATAAACTGCTGCGCATAGTCTTCAGTATAATAGGTGTAGACTGACTGCATGAACATGCGCTGAGACTTGCCTTTTGTGGCTCTGAAATAGTTTTTGGTGGTGAGCTGCCCCTGATTATTATAGATAAATATTTCTCTAATGGTTTCAGCGCTGCGCTGTAGCAGCTTTTCTGTTAAAAAGCCGGCTTCATCATAAATGAATATGAGCTTTTCTGGCTTAAAGCCTCCGCCCGGCAGTGTTTTGGTAATGTTTACCTGTTTTACCCGCTTGTACTGGTCATAGTTAAATGCATATGTGGTGTGGCTTATGAAGTTGTTGTTGCTGAACTTGCGCCGCACAACCTGGCCATTGCGCTGTTTAAACCGCCATCGGTCATCTGCCTGGTGCAACAGCCGGCGCAGTGAATACTCCCAATTGTACTGCATATAACTGCTAATAACCGTTTGGTTGGTGCTGTTGATTGTAAAATCGTCAGGGGCAAAGCCATAGTCTACTGTGGCTACAGGGGCCATGTCTTTCAGGCTGTCAATATACAAGTGTAGTTTTTCCTGGCGTATGTAGTCAGTGAGGTGGCTAATGTTATCAGCATAAATCACTGCCTGCCCTGTAATGAGGTTGTGGTGGGTGGTGTATTCTGATTCGGTCACGTCAGTACCGGTAGATACCGCCAGTACAACATCTAAGAGGCTGGCTTTTACTTCGTTGGTAGTCCAGGTTTCTAACTCGTTAATGAGCAGGGCATCGGCACCAGTGCTTGCGCCCTGTTGCAGCAGCTGGTGGCGCATCAGGGCATGGTCGGCAAACGCCCCCCGTTTGTACACCTCAAGGCTGGCAATGGGTATGTAATCTTTTTCAGGGCACTTGCCGTTTACAAAATACTCTGTATTGCCAATTGGGTTGCTGGGCAGGCCGCTAATGGCCGTGTAGCGGGCTGCTTTGTATTGTTGCATGCAGCCGGTAGTAATGAAGGTTAAAACCCCCATGCTAAAGGTTAAAAGTAGGGCTCTTCTGTTCATGAGTGTTATGCTGGGTTTACAATGAGTAGCTGTTGTGCTGGTTGCTTTAGGGTATACAAAGCCAAAATCATGCCTGTTGGCGTGCCTAGCGGTTATAAAATAAGGCGCAGGCATTTTTTTTGAATAGAAGGTATATTTTGCAGGGCAAGCGGCCTCTTTTATATTTGCAGTAAAAATTACCAGTGTACAAAGCCATCATTCGCCCCTTTCTGTTTTTGTTTTCAGCAGAGCGTGCCCACCATTTTAGTTTTACCGCCATTAAGGTGCTTATGGCCATACCCGGTATGCGCCTGTTGGTGCGGGCTATGTTCAGTACTGATGCACCCAGTTTGCAAACTGAGGCGTTTGGCCTGCAGTTTGCTAACCCCGTAGGGCTGGCTGCCGGGTTTGATAAAGACGCCCGCCTGGTTGATGAGCTGGAAGCCTTTGGCTTTGGTTTTGTTGAAATTGGCACACTAACGCCCCGCCCGCAGCCGGGCAACCCCAAGCCCAGGTTGTTTAGACTTAAGGCAGATGCTGCCATTATTAACCGTATGGGCTTTAATAATGAAGGGGTAGCGGCCGCCGTGGCCCGCTTAAAGCGGCGCAAAGGCCAGGTAATTGTAGGTGGTAATATTGGTAAAAATAAAGATACCCCCAACGAGCAGGCTGTGCATGATTATGAGCAGGCTTACCTGGCATTGTATGAGGTGGTAGATTATTTTGTGGTTAACGTAAGCTCACCCAATACGCCCAACCTGCGTGCCCTGCAAGACAAAGGCCCCCTGACTGAGCTGCTTACCAGGGTAAAGGCCCTGAATAGTGCCCAGCCCAGGCCCAAGCCAGTGTTGTTAAAGATAGCCCCCGATTTGAGCAATGAACAGTTAGATGAAATCGTTGAGATTGTATTGCAAACGGGTATTGACGGTATTATTGCTACCAACACCACCATTGCCCGGGCGGGCCTTACTGCCCCCGAAGCTACAGTACAGGCTATTGGGGCAGGCGGCTTAAGTGGGCAGGCATTGAAGCAACGCGCCACCGAAGTAATTGCCTACCTGCACAAAGCCCTGCAAGGTAAGGTGCCCATTATTGGGGTAGGGGGCATTGCCAGTGCTGATGATGCCCTTGAAAAAATAAAGGCTGGCGCCACCCTGGTACAGGTTTATACCGGCTTTGTGTATGAAGGGCCTGCCCTGGTAAGGGCCATTAACAAGGCCCTGGTAAACAGCAGCACCACGGCCTGACTACCGCAGGCTTTTACCCACTAATTATTATTTCAATATATTTCCGTAATTTCGTACTTAGTACAAACACATCTAATGGCTAAGAACACTTATAAAGATCAGGATAAGCAGAAGAATAAACCTCGAGATAAAAAGAAAGGCAAAGCCAGTGGCCAAAAAGCAGGTATAAAAAAGCCTGTTTTGAAGCTGGCTTTTATTCGTGACCGTAAATTTCATCTGGCCATAGGCTTTACCACCCTGGCTGTATCTTTTTATTTATTTACTGCCTTTGTGTCGTTTTTATTTACCGGCAAAAACGATATGGATCTGGTAACGGGGGCCATAGGCATTGGTGAGGCCGGCCGCGAAATAGATAACTGGCTGGGCTATGTGGGCGCTTCAGTATCGCACCGGTTTATATTTAGCTGGTTTGGCGTAGGGGCTTTTTTGTTGCCGCCGTTTCTGTTTTTGGCTGCTTACCGCATTATATTCAGAAAAAGCATTTACAACCTGGGCAGGGCATTTTCATTTATGCTGTTTTTTATGTTGTGGCTGGGCCTGTTGTTTGGGTATATGCTGTTAGATGCCCGTGAGGTTAGTGCCTGGGGTTACCTGAGCGGTGGGCTGGGCTTTCATATAGCTGAGTTGTGCCGTGGCCTGATAGGCGGGGGCACCTGGCTATTGCTGGCGCTGGCCCTTGTGGTGTTTATTATCTACTTTTTTAATATTACCAGCTTTTTGTTTGCCACTAAGCCTGATTTTGAGCCTGCCAGCCCGGCAAATGCTGCCGCACCCGCCACCACCGACCTGTTTGATGATGATGAGCCCACGGTTGCTGCCAATGGCAAAAAGGCTGACCAACCTGAAGAACCAGCCCCTGAGCCAGAGCCAGCAGATGAGTTAACAATGCAGGTAACTGATGAGGAAGCAGAGCTGTCTACTTACGCAGGCGAAGATGGAGAAGTACCGTTGAGTGTAGACCTTACTGAACCGGCAAAGCCACGC